>CAJLTE010000038.1 GCA_905209435.1 uncultured Blautia sp.
TATTTGTACATTTCTCCGCTATCAATGGTGAAGGATTCAAATCCCTTGAAGAAGGCCAGGCTGTAACATACGACTTAACAGAAGGCGCTCGTGGCATGCAGGCTGCAAACGTTACAAAATTATAATTCATAATTTTCGTTAACGTAAGAGGATTGAATTCCGCACTTTTCAATACGGATTAAACCTCAAAAAAATCCCCGGATTATCCGGGGATTTTTTGTTATCTCTTTTTCAGTTATTAATCAGTATCAGACCTTATTCAGCGTCTGCGCTATCTGCTGTAGTATCGTCTGCTGCATCTTTCTCCTCTGTTTCTGCATCATCG
Organism: uncultured Blautia sp.; assembly: GCA_905209435.1. The sequence continues at coordinate 326 of CAJLTE010000038.1, forward strand.
GATGATTCTTCTGTATCTGCAGATTCTGTGTCTGTTGTAGAATCTGTTTCAGAAACATCTGCTGTTGTGTCTGCGGCATCAGCATCTTCGCTGTCTGTAGAAGCTGTCGTATCTTCTGCATCTGCTGTATCGGCGTCTGTACTGTCGGTATCATCTGTTGTGTCTGTTGACAGATTTGAAATGTAATTGTCAAGTGCAGTAGTATCCATTACTGTATTCTGAACCACATTCTCTTTGGCTCCTGTCACTTTTACATATGCAGAATAACCAATCCATGCAACAATCACAACACAAATGAATGCCCAGGCAAACATTTCCAGTCCAAAAAGTACTTTTTCTTTTCTGTCTGTTTTGTTATGCAGTCCTTTTCTGGCCTTATAAGCATCGACTTTCTTCTGGCTCATGATAGATCTCCTTTGCATCAATATTTCGTATTTTCTGATTATAGCACACTTTACTGCAAAAGAAAACAATTAGTTTATACTGCAACGATCACTCCGCCGTCATTTGCATACATAGAACTTACACCCGCTGTATCAAGGACTACGATCTTTGCAAGTTTCATTCTCTCTTCAAAAGCCTCTTTGAGCACCTGTGCTCTTGCCGGACAATTGCAGTGACTGATGGCAAGAACCTTCTCTGCACTGTCCGGGGTTTTCTCGATTACCTGCTCTACAAGCTTGATCAGAGCACGATTCATGCCTCTTGCCTGATCCAGCTGGCAGATATTTCCATCATCCGTAGAACCCATGACCGGTTTGATTTTCAATGCACTGGCCACTAACGCTTTCACTTTGCTCAGACGGCCGTTCTTTCTCAAAGTATCAAGATTCTCAAGTATAAAAAATGTATGCTGTCCTTCAATATAATGTTCCACAGTTGAAACAACTTCTTCAAAACTCATCCCTGCTTCTTCGCATTCCTGTATCTTCATTCCGATCAGGCTTTCCCCGATGGATGCGGAACGTGAATTAAACACATGTATTTTTTTATCCGGATGGTCTTCCATAATAAGATCTCTGCCAAGCAACGCACTGTTATAGGAACCACTCAGCTCAGAAGACAAAGTCACTGCATAAATATGCTCAGCCTCGCAGTCATATGCTCTCATATATCTCTCAGGTGACGGGCAGGCTGATTTCGGACATTCCGGGCAGGCTGCCACTTTATTAATAAACTCTGCCTGATCAAATGTTTCATCATCTATGATCTGTTCAGCTCCTACCATCAGCGTCAGTGGAATGGATTCAAAACATTCATCTTTCTTCCATTCGTCCAAAAGTTCTCCACAACTATCTATGATAATCTTATATCTCAATTATATCGTCCTCTTTTCCATTATATGTAGTATTCAATACCAGATATATATTATCATACTGAGCACTTTTTGAAAAGACTTTTTCTTAAAAACTCTGTTCTTTTTTTTGAAAGTGATTTATAATAAAAAGACGCTCCCTGTCAGAGGCAGAGAGCGCAGTTGAATCCACTCATTGAATTGTCAGAAAAGTGTTATCCAAAGGAGTTTTTTATGCTTGCTTTAAATATCATAGATGTTAAAGATTTTATGAACAAGCTTCTGATCGGTGAAGTATTTGACCGTTTTTCATTTATAGAAGCATCAGTTACAACTTTTAATACCTTCACAATAGATGGTAAACTTCAGCACGATTTTTTTGATACAGATACCAGAACAGCACTTCAGGAAAAAGCAGCCCAATATTCTCTGTGGCATGACGTAAAATCATATTGCTTTTCTATCATACGTGGCAAACGCACACCATTAAATTTCAAAATCGTATTTGAGCTTTCTCCTGACCAGGTAAAATCCCTGTTAAAAAACGAAGAGATTACCGGAAACATTCCTGTACGCAATTTTTATCTGAATATTCAATACCGAAATCAGAATCTTCTATGTACAACAGGTGTTTCCTACTCCATGTTCAGTCTTGACAAACGTCTGGAGTACCTCTGGGATGATTCTCTGATGTCGTTTCTTTCCAGACATCATATTTCCTGCGAGAAACTATAAACAGTTCCTGATTCTGTGTATCATTAGTTTATGGTTTTATCCACATGGAGCAGATAATAAACCAGAATATCTATGAACTCACTGTTTGTGGGCTTATCCACCATGGTACATCCTGCAATTTCTTCCAGCACATCCCTGTGGCTTGTCCAGCATAAGTTGATCAATGTTCTTATATTATGTTCTACATTAGATGGAGTTGACTTATATTTTCTTGCAAGAACAGGGTAAATATCCTTCGTAACCTTAACCGGACGTTCCTGAATCCCCTGTGCCATCTTTACAGCATCTGCTACATAGTAATAACCTTTGTACTTTGATGTTGCACCTAATCTTCTGATAACTCCGTATACTTCACTCATACAGTTTTCCTCCTAACCGATCACCAGGCTGTGTAACCACAGCTTTTAGGTTTTCTCTCTTATTTACACACATTTTTTCTGTAAATGAAAGCCACGGTATCTGTTACTCGGAAACATCGTTACATTTCACATGGATTCGACAAGATTATATTAAAATACCAGCAATTCAATCATAAAAATTTATAAGACATTTGTCAATACTAATATTCTAAAAGAAGCAGCCCAGATTGTTCATCCAGGCTGCCCTTTTATCAGGTCAAGCGGATAAAACCATCCGCTTCGCTACTTGATTTGGTTAAAATTATTTCGTGATCATCAGAAGGATCTCATTGCTTCTCTGAACAAATTTAGTCATCTCTTCAGGTGAGAGCTGTTTATGGCTCATCATCGCAAGATCATACAGCTGTTCACAAATTATCGGAGCATTATCAGACTCCTGATTCTCTGCCAGATATTTAACCAGCGGATGATTTGCATTCAGGACAAGTGTTTCCTGTCCGCCAAACATATTAGGATCCATTCCATACATATTGTACATTCTCATCATATCCTGCATACGACGACTCTCTTCAGAAAGTGTCATCATTGCAGATACATTCTCATTCTTCAGATTCTCTACATGTACTTCCAGTTTATCTTTGTGAAGGTTCTTACGGAACAGTTCTGTCAACGCTTTTACAGTTTCTTCATCTGCTGTGCCTTCACCTTTCATTTCTTCTGTCAGATCAGCATCAATACGCTTAAACTGTACATCCTGATGTTTCTGCTCGAGGCTGGAGATGAATGCACTGTCAATATTGTGTTTCAGGATTACAGCATCTTTACCTGCTTCCTTGAACATATTAATGTACTGGCTCTGCTGAACCTCATCTGTTACGTAGAAGATAGTTATTTTCTCTGGTTCTTTGTCCTGTGCATCCTTGTTCTCTTCTGATGCTGTATCTTCCTTCTTCTCTTCTGTCTTAGCTTCTGCATCTTCTTTCTTATTTTCTTCAATGCAGTCTTTCAGGGTAAGATATTTGCCGTCAAGATTCTTGAAGAGTACATAATCTCCCATCTTCTCTGCAAACTTAGTATCTTTGATACAACCATATTTAATGAATGGGCTGATGTCATCCCAGTATTTCTCATAAGATTCACGATCTGTCTTGCACATTCCGGTCAGCTTATCTGCTACCTTCTTTGAAATGTACTCGGAAATTTTCTGTACAAATCCGTCATTCTGCAGTGCACTTCTGGATACATTCAGAGGCAGGTCCGGACAGTCGATCACACCTTTAAGCAAAAGAAGAAACTCAGGAATTACTTCTTTGATGTTATCTGCGATGAATACCTGATTGTTATACAGTTTGATAGTTCCCTCAATGGAATCATATTCTGTATTAATCTTCGGGAAGTACAGGATACCTTTTAAGTTAAACGGATAATCCATGTTCAGATGGATCCAGAATAATGGCTCCTTGTAATCCATAAATACTTTACGGTAGAACTCTTTGTATTCATCGTCTGTGCATTCATTCGGATGTTTCATCCAGAGAGGATTGATATCACTGATAGAAACCGGACGTTTGTTGATTTTTACCTTATCCTTTGCAGGAGAGACCTCAACAACTTCTTTCTCACCGTTTTCATTCTCTTTCTCTTCCGTCTTTGCATCTTCATGAATATGCTCAACAACAACGTCATCATCTCTTAATTCAGACTCGTCAATTGTTTCGTATTCCTGCGGTGCATTTGCTTTGGAAAGATAGATATGAACCGGCATAAAGGAACAGTATTTCTCAAGAATCTCACGCATACGATATTCGTTCGCAAATTCCAGGCAATCCTCGTTCAGAAACAGTGTAATTTCTGTACCGACTGTATTCTTGTTACCTTCCTGAATATCATATTCTGTTCCGCCATCACAGGTCCAGTGTACAGGCTGTGCACCCTCTGTAGAAGAAAGAGTATCAATGTGTACTTCGTCCGCTACCATAAATGCAGAATAGAAGCCAAGTCCGAAATGACCGATAATCTGGTCATCTGTTGTTTTGTCTTTATATTTCTCAAGGAACTGAGTTGCACCGGAAAAAGCAATCTGAGTAATATATTTCTCTACTTCTTCAGCAGTCATACCAATACCATTATCAATGAATTTCAGGGTTTTGTCATCAGGGTTTACGATTACCTGAATCTCTGGTTTATATCCTTCCGGGAAAGAGTACTCTCCCATTACTTCCAGTTTTTTTAACTTTGTAATAGCATCGCATCCATTGGAAACCAGCTCTCTTACAAAAATATCATGATCGGAATATAACCATTTCTTAATGATCGGAAAAATATTTTCACTGTTGATTGATAAACTTCCATGTTTTACAGCCATGCTGTCCACACTCCTTTTTATTTTATAAGTATTTACTGATAACTATTCAGTAGTCTATTATTCTGCAAGGCACTGAACAGTCACATTTATCGCAACTTTTTCTGTCGATTTACTGCTCTCTTAATTATCTTTGCAGTCTGATGCCAAAACTACTCTCTTTTATTTCTCCCTCATAATAGTTTTTGACTTCCTTAAGTTGCTTCTCTGAGAGATATAGTAATACCATTTTTCCAAAAAGTCAAGAAAAAATTAGCACTCATTTAAAATGAGTGCTAACAATTCTTTTTATTTATTTTTCTTTTTATAAATCACAACGCCTGCAATGCATCCGGCTGCAACTGCCAGAATAATTATGAATGGCGCAATCGGTGTATTATCTCCTGTTTTTACTGCTGATTTTACTGACGCTCCATTTGGCTGTGGAGTTGGCGTTGCTGTAATAGTCTGTGCCTGAGCAATATTAAAGCTTACCTGTTTGGTATCCTGCTCGCCTGTATTCTTCCACTCTTTTCCATTATACATCTGGCGGTCAAAAACGACGGTTAATGTATAAGTTCCAGCCTTTGTGATTCCAAATGCTGCAGTGTAAGGTGCACTACTCCAGCTGTTTGTGTTAATTACTTTCCAATTGTATGGTACATAGCGGACATCACCTTTTCCCGGACTTTCATTGTCCATTCCGGCACCAACTGCTGTAAACGTAATCTTGGACTGTGTAGTATATCCATCTGAGCTGATTCCCGTAATTTTATTATTTGCCGGATCCGCAATTTTTGCTTCCCGAACTGCTTCAACAGTAAAGTTGGCATTCACTTTTGCACTGACATTCTGCTTATTCTTAATCGCAATAGTTTCTGTATAAGAACCAGCCTTCAGCCCTTCTTTTGGACGAATCTTAAATGTACAGCTCTGACCTGGTGCCAATTCTGATGCGGAAAGCTTACCGATCTTAAAGTTTGTGCTTGTAGGAGCATATAAAGTTACGTTTGTGTTTCCCTTATTGGTCACAGTAATTTTCTGTGCTTTCGGTGCTTCACTGTATCCGGCCTTTACTTTTCCGAAATTCAGTTCTTTCGGATCAACAACTAATTTATAGACTTTTTCTACTTCAGAAACAGTAATTGCAGCATTTATAGTTGTCAGCACCTCTTCCTGTCCATCAGCACTTGTCTGCATGATCTGGATGCTGTCTGCATAATTGCCTGTCGCAAGTCCTGCTGCCGGAGTTACTGTAAATTCAGCGGTATCTCCCGGTTTAAGTTCTGATGCAGAGAGTTCTCCGATATTAAAATATTTACCATATGGCTGCACCAGTGATACTGTTGTATTTCCTGTATTTGTAAGTGTAACAGTTGTTGACTCAGGAGTATCATATCCTTCTTTCAGATTGTCATAATTAATAACTGACGGAGCTGCCTGAATCTCTGTAATCTGTTCCTGTGCTTCTTTTACAGTAATATCTGCGGTTACCTGTGCTGCAACTTCTGAATCTTCTTCGCTGCTGAATATCAGAGTATCACTGTAATTTCCCTTTGTCAGTCCTGTCTTTGGCTGTACCATAAACATCACTGATTCATCTTTTGCAAGCTGTAAGCCTGATACTGCTTCACTTCCATCCTCATTTAATATATCAAAATAGTCTGACTGTGGCACATTCAGAGTAACAGTGCTGTCGCCTGTATTTGTTATAGTTACAGACAGTGTTTCATTTGCCTGTGTATAATTTTCTTCAATATCGCTGAAATTCAGATTTCCTGTATTTACATCCAGAGACTGTGCTTCCAGAGATGCATCTGCATTATCATCAGCATCATCTGCTATCTCTTCATCCGGATTTTTCACCGGTTCCAAAGCACCATCTGCTGTAGTATCCTCTTCTACTGTAATCTTCGCTTCAAATGATACTTCCACACCCTCATCTGTCTGATAAGTGATCATATCATCATATTCACCGGCTTCCAGTCCTTCTCTTGGCTGTACCCATACGCTTACAGATTCACCGGCTTCCAGTGGTTCTGTAATATCAGCAACCATAAAATGTTCCGGACTGATTTCCTGGAAATTCAATGGTTCACTTCCTGTGTTTGTGATTTGTACAAACTGTGCATCAACATTTTCAGGATTACCCTTTACAGTTCCAAAATCACAAACTGGTTCTTCACTGTTATCTACAGTTGCAGACGCTTCATAAGTTTCTTTCTCTCCTTTGTCTGCTGCTTTCTCATTTTCCTCTGATCCATCAGTCTGTACGTTTCCGTTTTCATCCACCTGGAGCTGATCCTCTGTGTAGATTTTCATCTGAGAATCATCCGTTCCCTCTGAACTGTCTTCGTTATATGTTTCATTTGAAGCATTTTCCTGTGAACCATCAGTCTGCTGAACACTCTCATTATCATCCGTGGTCTGAGTTTCCTCCAGCTGGCCTTCTGTATCCTGAGTTTCAGTTTCCTGAATATTCTCTGTGTCCTGTGTCTCCTCAGTTTTCTGTGACTCATCAACATTTTCATTTGTGGAATCCTGACTGTCCACTGTTTCATCTGTATCTTCTTCCAGCTGTGCATCCTTAGTTCCATCTGTATTCTGCTCTGCTGCAGCCTTTGCCTCTTCTTCAGTGGCTGCCACTTCTAAAGTCTTCGCTGTAAGTGTGCCTGTCAGTCCGTTTCCGTCCACTGGTGTTATATCAAGCACCAGTTTATACCCCAGGTCATCCTGAGTAATCGTATAAGTTTTTTCAGTACCGACCTGTGTTAATTCTTTCTCTCCTGTCTGTCTTGACCAGGAAAAAGTAAACTCTTCGTCTGTCACTCCCTCTGGTGTGACCTTTGAGTAATCTGCGCTCACAGTTACTCCTACTGCTGCAAGCCCTTTGATCTTGAGCTTACCACCCAATTCCCCTGACGGAGCTGCCGCAAAGGCCACGGATGGGATCATTGATATAACCATCAATATAGTCATCACGACTGCAAGAAATCTCCTTTTCTCCATCTGTTATCCTCCTTTTTATTTATGATAGAATTTGCAATGCTTTATCTGGCTGCTCTTTATCTCCAGAACAGATCTCAGCATCTTTTTCATTCTCTGTATAAGGTCATTATAGCATCGTATCTTATGAAAATGTAATCTGAATTTTTCTCCTCTGTCTTTTCCCTTGAAATCAAAAGTTACTGTTCGCGGCGCAAATTTGTGCGATTAGCATAAATTCTGTGCATCACGAAGCGTGTTACTGAGAGCAGAGTGAACAGTAACAATCAAAAAGCACCGGGTTCCAAGTGCCAGACTGTTTTTGCCTTGCATTCCGAACCCGGTGCAGCTTCTTTTTATAGATCTTATCCTTCTACGATCAGATATTTACCATCCGGCAATGCAAAGACTTCACTCGCATCTTCCAGTTCTTCATCTGACATCCCGTCTACATCAGCGCCTGCTTCCTCCAGATATTCCCGCACCTCTTCAATGGAATCTACTACTTGCGCCATGCAGTCCTCAAGAAAAGCTTCTGCTGCTTCATAAGATTCTGCTACAGGCTGCGGAAAAAGCTGCTCCTGATTTTCCAAAAAAGTATTAATGCATTCTTCTGTGTACATTTTAAATTACCTCCTCAATATTTCCCTTTGCCTGGATCAGCTTCTCAAGAATCGGTTCAACACGCTCTGTTATATAGGACGCTGCTGCCCGTACCCCCTCCTTGGAATGATCCATGGCAAAGCCATATTTTACTGCTTTGAGCATCTCTATATCATTATATTCGTCTCCAAATGTTACGCATTCTTCAGGCGAAATATGATATCTCTTCTGATATTCTCTGATTCCTTTTGCCTTGTTTGTCCCAAACGGCACAAAATCGATCCATTCATTTCCGGATGTTACAACAATACAGTCTTTTCCAAAACGTCCGGTCCAGTATTTTACAGACTCATCAGTAATGCCTCCCGGTTCATATACAGCCAGTTTCATAATGGGATCTGTCATCTCATCCAGGCCGTTCAAAACTCTGCACTCATTTTTTACTACATATAACATATGATCATGAAATTTCTGAGTTTTCGGCATCAAATAATGATAATCTTTTGTAGAACAGGTAAACTCCGCATCTTTTTTAGTCATAATAGCAGAAATAATTTCTTCTGCCAGCTTCCTGTCAAAGGAATCCTGATACAACACTTCCCCATGATCTACTGCCAGAGCTCCATTTTCGGAAATATAGGAAATTTCTGATGCAACAGGCGCAAACAGCTTCATCATATTCGGATACTGCCTTCCACTTGCTGCCACAAACATAATTCCCAGTTCCTTCAGCTGTCTGATCAGCGGAAAAATTTCTTCCGGCAGAGACTGTGCTTTGTTTAAAAGCAAGGTTCCGTCCAGATCACTTGCAATCAGCTTAATCATTTCCGTGTTCCTCACATATTTTCACTAAATCGACCGGCTTGTCAGCAACAAGATCTGCACCGTTCTCGTTTAGTTCCTTACGGTCACGGAATCCCCAGAGTGCACCGACCGTAAACATTCCTGCTGCTTTTCCTGTCTGCATATCTGTGCTTGTATCACCTACATACATACACTCTTCAGGTTTTACGCCGAATTTCTCAGCAACCATCAGAGGACCGTCCGGTGCCGGTTTCCTGCGAATAGCATCGCTCTGTCCCACAACCAGATCAAAATCTTCTCCGAAAAGCTGCGCAATTACCTTCACAGCTGCCGGATGCGGTTTATTTGAGCAAACTGCCAGTTTCATGCCATGCTTCTTAAGCTCTTTCAGTGTTTCCGGCATTCCCTCGTAAGGAACTACTTTGTACATTGGATCCGCTGCAAACATTTCTCTGTAAAGCTTTTGTCCTTCTTCATAATGCGTCAGTTCCGGATCACCGGCATCCTTAAGTGCGCGGCGGATCAGCATGTTTGCGCCTTCACCGCTGTAATATCTGAAATTATCTACCGGGAGCGTTTTTAATCCAAACTTCTCCATAATAATGTTGGTAACATATGCCATGGAATCCAATGTATCTGCCAAAGTTCCGTCTAGGTCAAATATACATGCCTTAATCATCTTTTGTCATCCTCTCAAGTCAATTTCTGATTTCTTCATTTCATAAAACAGTCTCGCAACAGGAAGTCCTACCACGTTATTATAGTCTCCGCAGATTCCCCTTACATAAATTCCAAAAATCCCCTGGATGCCGTAACTTCCGGCTTTGTCCATAGGCTCTCCTGTGGCAACATATGCTCGGATTTTCTCATCCGATACCGGGTAAAAAGTCACATCTGTACTCTCATAAAAAGTATGTTCTGTCCAGACTCCGTTTTTCTTCTCTAATACCGAAACACCGGTGTAGACCTGATGCGTATTTCCCTGAAGCTTCTTTAATGTATTTACTGCGTCTTCTATATCGTGAGGCTTACCAAGAATCATATTTTCAAACACAACTACTGTATCAGATCCGATCACTAAGGTTCCGTCTGCGCTGTCTTCTATAGTATGCATAACTGAAACCGCCTTGTCCCTGGCAAGCTGCTGAACAGCTTCTTTTGGGTCATCTGAGATACGGTTTTCCTCGCCTGATGCTGGTATCACTTCAAAATTCACGCCTGCCCGTTCCAGTAATTCTCTTCGTCTGGGTGAGGCAGATGCCAAAATAATTCTCTTCATATATAACCTCTTCTTTCCTGTCATAGTATACCGTGTATCTTTTTGGTATGCAACTGCTTTCAGCAAAAGTTTTACTTTTCTTTTCTGATAAAAAGTATTAAAATAAGGATAACCTATAGCTGATTAAAGGTAGCTGTAAATATAAGATCCAGCAACCGTATTGTACTCACAGAAATAGGAGAATATCTGAAAGGAGTTTACGATTATCATGGCTAAAATTAATAAATACTGGGGTTTTGTAGCAGTAGGTGCTCTTACAGCAGTAGCTGCCGGTGCCGTAGCTGCACTTATCGCTAAGAAAGGATCCTGTAAAGAAGATTTCGATTTTGAAGACGATTTTGATGATTTTGATCTGAATGAAGACAAAGAGGAAAAGCCTGAAGAAAATGCTGAAGAAGCTGCTGAAGCTTTCCAGTCATGGGAACATACAAGCGAACAGGCCGATGAAGCTGAAAACAGCGCTGAAACAGACAATTCAGAAGATGTATCTGGTACAGCTGATGAAGTTGAGATCAAAGATGCTGATGAGGAAACAGAAGACGCTGACGAACCATCTCATTTCGAGGAAGCTATTGATGCAGCCTCTGAACCAGAAGAATAATTAAACGTTCTTCTGTCCTGTCATTCGTAACACTATTATACGCAAAATCAGAAACTGCCAGGTAAATTGCAAACATTTACCTGGCAGAAATTTTATCTGTTTATATTCGATTATGCTTTCGGCAATTTAAATGAACTCTTCAGAGATACAATACGGTTAAATACCGGTGCACCTTCTTTAGAATCATGGATGTCTGCACAGAAAAATCCTGTTCTTACAAACTGGAAGCTGTCATAACCTTTCGCTTCCATAAGTGCAGGCTCTACATATGCTGTAACTTTTGTCAAAGAGTTTGGATTTACGTTCAGAGATCCATCTTCTTTGTTGTAAACACCCTTCTCCTCATCTACGATATTTTCATAGAGACGTACTTCTGCCTTTCCTGCCCGGCTTGCTTCTACCCAGTGGATAGTTCCTTTTACTTTTCTGCCGTCCGGCGCATTTCCGCCCTTTGTTGCAGGGTCATAAGTACAGTGTACAACACGTACAGTTCCGTCTTCATCAGCTTCATATCCCGTACAGGTTACAAAATATGCATTCATCAGGCGAACCTCTGTACCAGGGAACATTCTCTTATATTTCTTAGGCGGGTCTACCATGAAGTCTTCTCTCTCGATATAGAGTTCTCTGCCAAATGGCATCTTACGGGTTCCCAGTTCTTCATTCTCCATATTGTTCGGAGCTTCCAGGTATTCTACTTCACCTTCCGGATAGTTGTCAATTACAAGTTTAATCGGATCAAGAACCGCCATCAGACGCGGACGTTTCAGCTTCAGATCCTCACGGATACAGTACTCAAGCATTGCATAATCAACAGAACTGTTTGCTTTGGATACACCACAAAGCTCAACAAACATCTTAATAGATTCCGGTGTAAATCCACGACGGCGCAGTGCTGCGATGGAAACCAGACGCGGATCATCCCATCCGTCTACAATTCCTTCTTCTACCAGTTTCTTGATATAACGTTTACCTGTGACAACATTTGTCAGATACAGCTTTGCAAACTCAATCTGCTTCGGTGGCTGTGGATATTCCAGTTCTCTTACAACCCAGTCATACAGAGGTCTGTGATCCTCGAATTCCAGAGTACAGATGGAATGTGTGATTCCCTCGATTGCATCCTCGATTGGGTGAGCGAAGTCATACATTGGATAAATGCACCATTTGTCACCTGTTCTGTGATGTGTCATATGAGCAACACGATAGATAACCGGGTCACGCATGTTCATGTTCGGAGACGCCATGTCAATCTTCGCACGGAGCACTTTCTCTCCATCTGCATACTTGCCCTCTTTCATCTCTTCGAAAAGCTGCAGGTTCTCTTCTACGCTTCTGTTTCTGTATGGACTCTCTTTACCCGGTTCTGTAAGAGTTCCGCGGTATTCACGGATCTGATCCGCTGTCAGATCACATACATAAGCTTTTCCCTTCTGAATCAGCTTTACAGCAGCTTCATACATCTGTTCAAAATAGTCAGATGCAAAGAACAGTCTGTCCTCCCAATCTGCACCGAGCCATTTGATATCAGCTTTGATGGATTCCACAAATTCGCTCTTCTCTTTAGTCGGATTTGTATCATCAAAACGCATATTGAACTTGCCATTATACTCCTGCGCAAGACCATAATTTAAAAGAATAGATTTCGCATGACCGATATGGAGATATCCATTCGGTTCCGGCGGGAAACGTGTATGCACGGTGTCATAAACACCCTCTGCTAAATCTTTATCAATAATATTCTCAATAAAATTCTTGGAAACTGTTTCGTTCTCCATCTTTTTCCCTCCTGTTATCGTATTTATACTGTTTCATGTACCTGCAATTCCTGGCTGTACACATAATTTTAGGTACAAAAAAAAGCTGATGACGGGAATTGAACCCGTGACCCCTTCCTTACCAAGGAAGTGCTCTACCTCTGAGCCACATCAGCATCGTGTCGGACTTTCCGCTCACATTTGGATATGTTACCAGAACTTGTTCATGTTGTCAATCCCTATTTTTTAAGTTTTTTATTTTTAGAGTTTTTCTAATTGTTCTTTAATCTTGGTGCGGATGCGCTGAAGAGCATTATCTATAGATTTGGGCGTTTTTCCCATAATCTGAGCAATCTCTCCATATCCGTTTCCTGCCAGATAATATTCAAGAACCTGATTCTCCATCGGACTTAAAGTAGTGGTAATTTCCTGCTCCAGGCTCTGGACATTTTCCTGATCAATGATGATCGATTCAGGATTTTCTACCCATGCATCACCAAGGTGCTCCTCATTCTCCCCGTCCTGTTCGCTGAGAGAAATGTAGGAGTTCAGCGGCTGGTGTTTCTGTCTGTTAGAGCTCTGAATGGCATTGTAAATCTGCCTGTCCACACATATACCTGCAAAAGTCTGGAATGAGGCATCCTTATCCGGCTGGTAGTCGCGGACTGCTTTAAACAGTCCGATCATACCTTCCTGTATCAGATCATCATTCTCCCCACCTATCAGGAACATAGTTCTTGCTTTTTTTCGAACCATATTCTTGTATTTCTCCATCAGATAGTCTAGGATCTCTGACTCCCCGTTTTTAAAGCGAAAGATTAATTCTTCATCCTTGATTCCGTCATACTGTTTCATCAATTCAAACCTTCCGTTTTCTATAAATCTTGCTGTTGCCTGAAACTGCTCTATTCTATAATATAGCCAATACTCCGGTTACAACGCAGACGGCTTATATCAAATTGCACTTATTTCTTCTGCATTCTCTGGCGTACGATTTCATAACCAAGTACACCTGCTGCTACTGATGCGTTAAGAGAATCGATATCACCCTTCATAGGAATAGAAGCCACAAAATCACATTTTTCACGAATCAGTCTGCTTACGCCTTCGCCCTCATTACCGATGACTACACCAATCGGGCCTGTAAGGTTAAGATTGTACATGGTCTCTCCTCCCATATCTGCACATACAAACCACATTCCCTGTTCTTTCAGTTCATCAATCGTATGTCCCAGATTGGTAACCTTTGCAACAGGTGTATAATTTAATGCACCTGCCGAAGTCTTGGCAACTGTAGAAGTCAGTCCTACTGCTCTTCTCTTCGGAATAATCACGCCGTGTGCACCTGCCAGATTTGCAGTACGGATAATAGCCCCCAGGTTATGAGGATCTTCAATATTATCCAGGATAAAGATAAACGGATCTTCCCCTTTTTCTTTTGCTTTCGCAAGGATATCCTCTACACTTGCATATTCATAAGCTGCTACCTGTGCGATCACCCCCTGGTGCGCACCGATCTCGCTTAACTGATCCAGACGTTCTTTTGCTACATAGTTAATAATAGTATCTTTTTTTCTTGCCTCTCTGGCAATAGTACGGACCGGTCCATCCTGACATCCATCCAGGATAAACAGCTTATCTACACATTTACCGGACCGAAAGGCTTCCAGGACTGCATTACGTCCCTCTATCTGTTCACTCATATCTGATCCTCTCCGATTCCAGCACGGACCAGTTCTATGATCCTGCTGAAATCATCTTTTAAATATAAATAGCCCATCAGAGCCTCAAAACCTGTTGCCCTGCGGTAATCTGCCATTGTTGCATGTTTTGCCATTGTCGGAGAATGGGCATTTCTTCCTCTTCTGTAAACACTGTGTTCCTCATCTGTAAGCATCGGTTCAATTACTTCCATCATAGAAGACTGAGTGCCGGCCTTAACCAGACTGCTGGCTTTTCTGTGAAGCTGGTTGACCGGACAGTTGCCTTTTTTTACAAGGATTGTGCGGATTACCAGTTCGTAGACTCCGTCGCCGATATATGCTAACGTCAGTGGAGAATAGGTTCGCAAATCTTTATCTTCCAAATGAAACGTCTGATTAAGCAAACCTTTCAGAACGCTTAATTTTACTTCTTCAGAAAATCTTTTATCTGAATTTTCGTCTGACTGCTCCGCAAGTCCTGTCATATCTGCCTCAGCAGTATTATTCGCTTCATTAAGCTCGTTTGTCTCACTCATACTATTTAAGCTCGTTTCCATTTTACTCCTTCGCGGGTATCTTTGAGAATGATTCCCTTAGCAAGAAGGTCATCTCTGATCTCATCAGCTCTTGCGAAGTTCTTTGCTTTTCTTGCTTCCTGGCGTTCTGCGATGAGGTCTTCGATTTCTTTGTCGAGAATTTCTTCTTTTTTCTCAGCTTTCAGACCAAGTACATCGCATAATTTCACCATTGTATCAAGAAGTGCACCTGTAAATTCTGCAGAACTTGCTTCAGATACGTTTGTGTTTGCAAATTTAACCAGTTCAAAAATTGCTGCCAGTGCATCTGCTGTGTTGAAATCATCATCCATGGCTTCTTCAAATTTTTTTACAAATTCCTGAGACTGTACAAGCAATTCTTTCTCTGCGTCTGTTGCAGCTTCTGTCTGTGCTGCTGCTTTTCTGTCTTTTAAGTTTGCGGCAGCATCTGTAATACGCTCTAAAGCATTCTTTGCAGCTTCCATCAGATCCGCGCTGAAATTCAGCGGGCTCCTGTAATGTGCGTTCAACATAAAGAAACGAAGTACCTGCAGATCATACTGCTCGCTGATTTCACGGACAGTACGGAAGTTTCCGAGAGACTTGGACATTTTTCTGTTATCAATATTTAAGAATGCATTGTGCATCCAGTATTTTGCAAAAATCTTATCATTACAGCATTCGCTCTGTGCGATCTCGTTCTCATGATGAGGGAAGATCAGGTCCTCGCCACCTGCATGAATATCGATCTCATCGCCGAGATATTTCTTAGCCATAACAGAGCATTCAATATGCCATCCCGGACGTCCGTCACACCATGGTGACGGCCATGACGGTTCACCTTCTTTTTTCGGTTTCCAGAGTACGAAATCCAGCGGATCTTCTTTCTGGTCTTCACCGGATACCTGCAGAGAACGGAAACCGGACTGCAGATCATCCAGATTCTTATGGGAAAGTTTTCCGTATTCTTTAAATTTCTTAACTCTGAAATATACAGTACCATCTGCTGCCGGATAAGCATATCCTTTGTCAACCAGAGTCTGGATCATGTTAATCATTCCGTCGATTTCCTGTGTAGCCTGTGGATTGGTTGTGGCAGGTTTTACGTTCATGCCATCCATATCTTTCTTGCACTCTGCGATATAACGTTCGGAAATTTCCTGTGCACTTACGCCTTCCTCGATGGCTTTCTTGATGATTTTGTCATCTACGTCTGTAAAGTTGGAAACATAGTTTACTTCATAGCCTTTGTATTCCATGTAGCGGCGTACGGTATCAAAAATGATCATCGGACGTGCATTTCCGATATGGATCAGGTTGTAAACAGTCGGACCGCAGACATACATACGAACCTTTCCCTCTTCAAGAGGTACGAATTCTTCTTTTCTACGTGTGAGTGTGTTAAAAAGTTTCATATTTTATTCCTCCAGTTTTCTCTATTGTTTTATCATCTCATAGAGTTTTTATATAAAAGTCAGGTTAAATTCTCTGCAATTTGGCAAACATTGGTTGTCAGGTACAAAATGAACATTAACTCTATTTTACCTCATTAAGAAGACAGATTGCGTGAGATGCGATTCCCTCTTCTCTTCCCGTAAATCCCAGTCTCTCTTCTGTAGTTGCCTTAATATTCAGCTGAGACTCATTGATTCCCATTGCTTTTGCCATATTTGCTCTCATCTGTGGAATGTGAGGTGCCATCTTCGGTTTCTGTGCGATGATCGTTGCATCTATATTTCCAATCTCGTAATGGTGTTCTCTCAAAAGCTTCGTTACATGCTCCAGAAGCAGAATGCTGGAAATCCCCTTATATGCAGGGTCTGTATCCGGGAAATGTTTCCCGATATCTCCCAGTGCGGCAGCCCCCAGAAGTGCATCCATCACAGCATGTATCAGCACATCCGCATCCGAATGTCCCAGCAGGCCCTTCTCCCAGTCAATTTTTACTCCGCCCAGAATCAGATCTCTGTCCTCGGTCAACCTGTGTACATCATATCCCATTCCAACACGCATAATTATTCTCCTCTGATTTCCAGCATCTTGCTGATTCTCAATAAACTTAATCGTCTCCTTGTATAAGGAGCAAGTCTCAGGCTTGGTAAAACAGCCGCTTCATCAAGTCCAATGTCATAGACAGTCTTCGCACATCCTGCTTTTTCCAACATGTGAAACATATCCTGTTCATTTGGAAGTTCATCAATGATCTCCGCAATTTTAGTCAGACATTTTTCCAGATATTCCGGCGAAATAGACTTCAGCAGTTCCGGCTCATTTTCTTTCTTTATTTCCTCCAGGAGGCCTTTCTTTCCGAAAGTTTCTTCTAAGAATTCTTCGTCTTCATTCTCATACGGTTTCGCGTGACATCGTCCCTGTGTGATGGCTGCAGCAATACGTTTGTATTCTTCTAATACAAGAATCGCAGCTACCGAAACTTTCTCACCATGCAATGCATCTAAAGGGCCATTGATCACTTCCATATCCCATAAATGAGTTACATGGTGCTCTGCGCAGGACGCAGGTCTTGAATTGCCGATCATCTGCATTGCAAGTCCGGAAAGGATCAGTGCATACATAAGCTGCTCACATTCATCTTCCTCTCCCTCTGCAATATCCTGAATGGAAGATTTGACAGTTTTCAGTGCTTTCTCTTCCAGTTTTACAGTTTCACGGCAAAAGTATTCCCCGGTGACCAGGTTCGCAATTTTCCAGTCTGCGAGGCAGATATATTTTCCCATCAGGTCTGAAATTCCCGCATCTGTAAGACGCTGAGGTGCTTTTGAAAAAATATCTGTATCTGCATATACACAGATTGGAGCTACTGACGGTACAGTCTTCTTCATCCCGTCCCAGGTCATGGCTGCTACTGTTGTTACAAATCCATCTCCACTTGCTGCGGTAGGTACTGAAATGAAAGGAACCTTGTATTTGTGTGCAACATAGCGGCTGATATCATGAATTGTTCCTGCACCCACTGCAAGAATCAGGTCGATATCCTCCTCCATATTATTCTCCACAATTCTTATTGCCTGTTTGTCTGCCTGAAGCCCCTCTGCATCCAGAACCAATACCTGGCATCTGTCATAGATATCCTCCATGATATCTTCCGTTGCCGCATGGGTATTAGTATCGCAGATAACCAGTGGAGATATATATTCTTTAAATATCCCCTCTGACATCTCTTCTTCAAGCTTCTCTACTGCTCCGGCTTCTATCAAAATCTCTTTCACTGCAATCTGGTGTTCCCTGCCGCAGCTGCAAGGTCGGGCAAAATCGTCCGCATCAACTCGCATTTAAATTCTTCCTCCTGACTTTATTTTATTAATCATAATTTTCTATAGGCATAGTTCGTTGGTATTATACATGATTTTCCAGTAAAAATCAATCATTCCGCGAGCATCCGCTGGCTACAGATTTAAATAATTATATACGATCTTTGAAATATTCTGGATATTCGTCACTGCTGTCCCCTCCGGACAGTTTTCGGACATGACACATAATATATAGGTTGTCTTCTCTCCATAGATGATTGCTATATCATGCTGATCCTGATCTGTCTCGCCGGTTTTATTAGCTGACTTTATTCCATCCGGAAGTCCCTGAGGGATTTTCCAGGTATTCTGCTGATTTGACAAAAGGTTCAGCATTGCCTCCGACGCTTCCCTGCTGACACATTCTCCTTTGTAAATACTTTCAAGCAGCCTGCCGCAGTCCTTTACCGAAGTCATATTTCTTCCGCCAAGACTTTCCTGTGCAGAAGCTGCCGGGTGCAGAGTATGCTGTACGGTCGTTTCTGTGTACCCTTCTTTTTCCAGATATTTATTAATATCCTCTGCACCTTTTTTGAAATCAAGAGAATCTGTCTGAAGCTTCACCAGTTCATTGCATGATTCATTATCACTGACTGTGATCATGTTCCACAAAAGATCATCCAGCTTCACTTCTGCTGTTTTCACATCCGTAGTATTCAGTTTCTTTTCCTCGTTTGTTTTTACCTGCTCTATATCCTGATAAGTCTTTGCCATTACAAAAGCCTTTATCAGACTTGCAGAATAAAACTGTGTATCATTAATCAGGATTTCTTTTTCTTCGTTGAGGTCCTTAACATAAACGCTCCAGGTTCCCTGATATCCTGACAGAATACTCTCAAGCTGGGGTTTAAGGTTATCAATTCCAAGATCATCCAGGTTTGTAACTTTTCCAGTTTCATCTACAATAAAACCATCAGAAGTCACTGTGCTCTCCTGCAGCAGAGCTCCGTTTGCCCCGCCAAAATAATAATTTCCGTCAAAATTCATCTCATAGCAGTTCATCTCAAGCGCATGGATTCCCGGTTCAGTTACCATTCTGCCGTTTTCATCGAAATAATAGTATCCGTTCAGAGTGACCCCATCTATCGTCAGATTATCTATATATCTAACCTGCGGTGCTGCCGACAGGCGTCCAAGATTGTTTACGAAATAAAAGCCGTCAAGTTTTTGTGTTTCCTGAGCAGCCTGTGCATCCGCCGTCTCATCTGTTCCGTTTTCAAATACAGCCACGCCTTTTAAGCGCTCCATATGTGGACTGCAGGCCTTAAACTTCCCATCCGCATCATGGTAATAATACCCGTCAAATATAGTTCCATCTATTTCGTAATCCTGAAAATAATGCACCTCTGCCTGGGTACTTCTGGCACCGTTTACATCCAGGCAGTAAAATCCATCACTCTTCATTATATATTTATTACTTCCGTCACCTATAGGCTGAATCTGTGCCTGCTCAGTGACAGACGACAAACTCTGCTGCGCTGCAGGAACATAATATGAAAAAGCCATCGTTATTGAGACAGCTCCTGCCAAAGTTCCTGCTGCTACAAGAGATTTTGTGATTCTTTTGTTTTTTCTCATATACAACTCCTTTTACAGTTACTTTCCATGCTACTCTCTGATCGTCATGCCAGACTCCTGTCCAATCTTTCAAGAAGCATTTTTTATCTATCTTTCAGTCTTTTTTCGGTAAGCAAAGTATATATTGTTTTTTTCAGGATAGCAACATTTTTATCTTCTTTCCAGTAATGTCCTGTTGATACTGATATACAAACGCTAGCTGTTTTTTTCCTGATCCGAAGACAAAGTATTCTCTTTGGCGTTGTCCCAGAACTGTCTGAGCTGTTCTTCTACTGTATTTAAAGTGCAGGTTCCACGGTCGGACCATTCCACAGGAAACAGATTTCGATAATCGTTTCCTGCAAAGCGTTCATCCAACAGAAGTATAATTCCTGTATCCTCCTGCGTTCTGATCACACGGCCAGCAGACTGCAGCACCTTATTCATTCCCGGATAGCGGTAAGCATAATCAAATCCATTGGCACCTTTTTTATCATAATATTGTCTGAGTATTTCCCGCTCTGTTCCGATCTGTGGCAGTCCGGTTCCCACGATAACCGCTCCTATCAGTTTCTCCCCCATCAGATCGATCCCCTCTGAGAAAATGCCACCCATTACACAAAATCCTACCAATGTCCCCTCTGATGTAGAAAACTCTTCCAGAAACTCTTCTTTCTCCTGTTCATGCATTCCTGATGTCTGTGCAATACAGCGCACCCAGTCCACCGAAAATTCATTCTCATACACATCCAGCACATCTTCCATAAATTTATAAGAAGGAAAGAATACCATATAATTCCCTTTTCTTGTCCATACGGTTCTGGCAATATATGATGCGATCCTGTGATATTCCTCATATCCCCTTCTGGTATAACGACTACTCACATCACGACCTGTGAGAATACATCTCTTCTCTTGCTGAAAAGGTGATGTAACATAAATTCCATAGTCATCCTTTCTGGTGCTTAAAAGTGACCTGTAATAATCCATAGGAAGAAGCGTTGCAGAAAAGAATACCGCACTTTTTCCTTTCTCCAGACATCTACCTATATTTTCTGCAGGATTCACACAGAAAAGCCTCAGGACTACTTTTCCCCGGTCTCCGATTTCCGTGTAAACTACATAGTTCTCATCCAGCAATTCATCAATATTCAGAAAATCTCTGACACAAAAATAAAATTCCAGCAACTGTTCCGGGAGCTCCTTTCCACGAAGCTCTTCCAGTAACTTATCCATCTCGCCCATAACTTGCAACATGCTCAGAGAAACGGCTCCCGCATTTTGCAGAATTTCATAATCTCCGCATTCTTTTTCCAGAGTAAGAAGCTGACGGTTCACTTTTTCCAATGAACGTACAAGGCCTTTGCTGTAATCTGCCGCCAGCTTCTTTGCTTCCAGCACATCCGATCTGTCCACATAAGCACTGTACATTTCCCTGCCTCTGTCCACCAGATTATGCGCCTCATCGATCAGAAAAATATATTCCCCGGAAGTTCCCTCTCCAAAAAATCTCTTCAGATATACATTCGGGTCAAACACATAATTATAATCGCAGATCACAGCATCCACCCAGACAGCCAGATCCAAACATAGTTCAAAAGGACATACCTGCCACTTCCTTGCATACTCAAGTAAAATTTCCCGGTCATATCTGTCACGCGTTGTCCATAATTCATAGACCGCATCATTGACTCTGTCCAGATGCCCTCGCGCCCAGAGACAATTCTCCGGATTGCATTCTGTTTTATCACAGAAACATAATTTTTCTTTTGCAGTAATGGTAATCACCTTAAATTTTAATCCATGCTCTTTTAATATAGAAAAAGCCTCTTCTGCTACAGTTCTGGTAATCGTTTTTGCTGTAAGATAAAAAATATTTTCTCCCATCCCGGCCCCAATAGCTCTTACTGCCGGAAAAATAGCAGACATAGTTTTTCCTACACCTGTAGGTGCCTGAATAAAGATCTGGCGTTCTGTGGATATCGTATGATATACACCGGACACGATCCTGCGCTGACCCTCTCTGTACTCAAAAGGGAACTCCAGATCATTCATGGACTCATTCCGTTCTTTTTTCCATGCAAGCTGGTAAGCGATCCATTTGTGATATCTATCCATAAGTTCCTGATACCATTGTCTGAGTTCTTCCAGCGTATGGTCTTCCCTGAAATATCGAAGTTCCTCTGTATCCAGATTTCCATATGTCATCTGGACTCCGATTTTCTCAAGTTGCTGTTCCTGTGCATAAATCCACGCATAGCACATTGCCTGTGCCCTGTGGACCTCTGCTGGTTTTTCAAGTTGACTGACATCTGCATAAATACCCTTGATCTCATCAATGTAATACTGGTCAGATTCCATAAATATTCCGTCGGCTCTGCCCTCTACCTGAATATCCACGTCTTCATATTCTGTTATATATTTCAAAGAAACCTCTGCTCTGTAATGGCTTCCCATCTGACCTTGTATTTTTCTGTGAAGTCTGCTTCCTTTCAGCATTGCTTCTTTATCCGCAGAACCTCTGCGATTGTCAAGGTCACCGCTTCTCAGTATAAACTCCACCAGATTTCTGACGGAAATACGAACCAACGGTTTATCCATGTCTGCCTCCTTCACCCGAAAAGTTACTTTTCACATGCATCGCCGGATTATAATATGATACACGATTATATCACATCTTTCCTGTACATGAAACGTAAAAAGCCGCCGGAAATCTCTGTACAGATTTCTGGCGGCCTGTTATCTTTATCTTCTGTTTGTCGGAATCTTCACGATCCATTCCCCTGTCCAATGCAGAGATTACATCTGAGTAAGTACAAAAATGTCATAAATTGCTTTTACAGCAGCTTCGAAATCTCTGTTCTCAACACCAATAATAATGTTCAGCTCACTGGATCCCTGATCAATCATCTTAACATTTACATTTGCATGAGCAAGTGCAGAGAAGATTCTGCCAGCTGTACCTCTCTGAGATTTCATACCTCTTCCTACAACCGCGATCAGTGCAAGGTCTGATTCCATCTCTACGAAATCTGGCTGTACTGCACGATGGATTCCTGCGATTACCTGCTGTTCTTTTTCCTCAAATTCATCCTGATGTACGTATACAGTCAATGTATCGATTCCAGATGGAATATGCTCAAAGCTGATTCCCTGATCTTCGAACACCTGAAGAACTTTACGTCCGAAACCAACTTCGCTGTTCATCATAGATTTCTCAATATTGATAGAGCAGAACCCTTTCTTACCTGCAATACCGGTAATTGTGAATTTCGGTTTCTTACATGTACTCTCTACAATGAATGTACCTTTGTCTTCCGGTCTGTTTGTATTCTTGATGTTGATCGGAATTCCTTCCTTACGAACAGGGAAGATTGCATCTTCATGGAGAACTGTTGCACCCATATAAGAAAGCTCACGGAGTTCTCTGTAAGTAATTGTCTCGATTACTGCAGGATCCTTTACAATTCTCGGATCTGTTACAAGGAAGCCGGAAACATCTGTCCAGTTCTCATAGAGGTCTGCTTTGATTGCTTTTGCAACAAGGGATCCTGTTACATCAGATCCGCCTCTGGAGAATGTTTTAACTGTTCCGTCTTCATATGCGCCATAAAATCCCGGAATAACAGCACGTTCACATTTCGCAAGTCTTTTGGAAAGAAGCTTGTCAGTCTTGTCTGCATCGAAATTCCCGTTCTTATCAAAACGAATCACGGTTGCTGCATCTACAAATTCATAACCAAGATAAGCAGCCATTACTTTACCATTGAGGAACTCACCTCTGGATGCTGCATAATCAGAACCTGCCTGTGCTTTAAAGTCTTCTTCAATCTGTGCGAATTCTTTCTCTAAGGAAAGGTCCAGTTTCAAACCACGGATAATCTCATAGTATCTCTCTTTGATTTCCTGTAAAACAGCGCCGAAGTCTTCTCCCTGAACTGCAATATTATAACATTTATAAAGTAAATCGGTAACTTTTGTATCTCCGTCAAATCTCTTTCCAGGTGCAGACGGAACCACATAACGTCTGCTCTCATCGCTTCTGATGATCTCTCCCACTTTCTCAAACTGCTGTGCATTTGCCAGAGAACTTCCTCCGAATTTCACAATTTTCTTCATCTTTCCTGCTCCTCATATGTTACTTAATTTTTTCATTCACGTAATGATCTGAACCTGTCATTCTTTGTCACTCTACTAACATAAAGTCTGTTTAATATTTTATTGAATAAATCGGAATTTTGCAAGCTTTTCTTAAAGAAATATCTGAAAATAGTTATTTTTCACAATCTGCAGCAGATTCCTGCTGTTTTTTTACAAAATCTGTTACATCATGGACTCGAAGAGTGTCCCCGTTTACGCGGAAATGAATGTCTTTGTCCCCAAACAGCATCCCATATGAACGTTCCGGATCATTTTGATAGGCAGGCCGCGGGTCGTCTGCAAGTACCGCCATTAATGCTTCACGACTTTCCAACGGGATTTTTTCCAGAAGTTGAGATGGAAATTCTACGTTCAGATGATAGTCTTTAGAAAATTCAGCAAAGCTTCCTGTTGCTTCAGGATGACAGTCTGCATAAGGAATATATGGTTTAATGTCAAAAATCGGCGTTCCATTCATCAGATCCGCACCCTCTACATAAAGCACCGGGCTGTCCGGCTCATCCAAAGATACTTTTGTGAGTTTTACGCAGGACAAACCAATTGAGTTTGGACGAAACGGAGATCTGGTGGCAAATACTCCCTTTCTGATATTTCCCCCAAGCCTCGGCGGACGTACAGTCGGTGACCACTTTGTCCTTTTTGCTTCTGAGAACTCCCAGATTAACCAGATGTGACTAAACTCTTCCAGTCCGCGGCAGGCATCCACATTGCGGTATTCCGTTTCGAATACTATCCTTGCTTTCAGTGCTTCTACCCGACTGCTTTGTCTGGGTATGCCAAATTTGGTTGGAAAGTCATTTTCTATATGTGCGATTGGAATCATATACTTCTTCTCCCTTTTTTCAGAAAATAATAGCCCGGAAAAATTGCTCTCCGGGCTGTTAATATTAATTCTTTTGTGCAAAATACTCTTTCGTAAGTGTAATGGCGGTTCCTGAAAGTAAGAACACACCGATCAGGTTCGGAATTGCCATGAGACCGTTAAACGTCTCCGCAATACTCCAGAGGAGTCCCAGATCTACAGTTGCACCCAGAATCGCTACTAATGAATATGCGATCATAAATGGGCGGATAACTTTTGCAGAGAATAAGAATTCAATGCATCGAGCTCCATAAAGCCCCCAACCGATAATGGTTGAGAATGCAAAACAGCACATTGCAACTGCTGTAAAGATGGAAATCCAGCTTCCG
>CAJLTE010000039.1 GCA_905209435.1 uncultured Blautia sp.
GCCATGAAATGGTACACCTCCTTATAGATTTTGTATACCGCTGCAAATGAGTAAAGAAAAAGCCTTACTGCATGACAGTAAGGCTTGCGTAATCTTCCATAAACATAAAGAATACTTAGTCCTCGGTAGGCGTTTGCAACTTATGCCTTACGGCACCTACTGTCTTCGGCAGCGTTCTGACATAGAATAGCATATAGAGATTGGATTGTCAAGAGGTTTTTTGATTTTTTTATTAAGTGACGCGTAAGCAGGATTCTCTTTTGCGGTGAATCTTGCTTACGCTGATAATGGAAAGCTGCCAGTTATATCACTAGTTATTTTACATCGTACCAAAAATTCTGTCGCCGGCGTCGCCGAGGCCCGGGCAGATGTAAGCGTGATCGTTTAATTCACGATCGAGATGTCCACAGTAGATCTGTACGTCCGGGTGTACTTCGTGGAGGCGTTTGAGGCCTTCAGGAGCTGCGATGATACACATGAATTTGATGTTTTTGCCGCCCTGCTTTTTGACAAAATCAATGGCTGCTTCTGCAGAACCGCCGGTTGCAAGCATTGGATCTACGATAACCGCGATACGCTCATCGATGGATTCCGGGAGTTTACAGTAGTACTCGTGTGGTTCATGTGTTACAGGATCACGGTAGAGCCCTACATGGCCGACTTTAGCAGATGGTACAAGTGTAAGGATACTGTTTACCATTCCAAGGCCTGCACGCAGAACCGGGACAACAGCCAGTTTCTTACCGGAAATCATTGGTGTCATACAGGTTTCAATAGGTGTTTCCACTTCTACATCTTCTACAGGAAGATCTCTCAAAGCTTCGTATCCCATAAGAATTCCGATTTCTTCTACCAGTTTACGGAATTCATTCGTTCCTGTGTTTTTGTTTCTCAGCATAGAGATTTTGTGCTGGATCAGCGGGTGGTCCATGATATAAACGTTCTCCATTATCCTTTTCCTCTTTTCATTGTATTTTTATTATTTTATGTTCTGCATCGTGAAGCGTGTTGCTGCGCGCAGAATGAACAGCAACATCTGTATTGTAGCTTATGTTCCATGTAATCGCTCTGCCTTAATGTAATTATAATCAGTTAAAGCTTTCGGAATTTTGCTGTTCTCCTATTATAATGCATAGCCTTACTTTATAAAAGGGGATATTTTACATTTTCTACATCTGCTTACGCACAATACGATATTCATCCCCCATTTTAAAGTATGGACACTGATGAAAATTCCCGGTAATAAATTTCACCATCTCGTCTTCATCAAGGTTTACTTCACATGTATAGCATTCATAATCGTCATCATAACTGTAATTTACACAATATTCGCAGTTTACTGCATCAGACATTGCCTGTTCCTCCTGTTGAATTTTTTTTGATCCGCCTGTGCAAGTTCTATCTTTTCTGATATACTTAAGCTTGTTCTTATAATGATAAATTATTGATGTCAGGGTCAAAAAGTATTTTGACCCTGACTTGAATTCGCAAGTAAAATTTCACTCATCCTGTTCTTATAATAAAGAGGTTACACTTATGACATTATATCATAGATCTATGAAAAAAATAATAAAACGCTGTACTTTTTCTCTATTTGCTTTTTCTCTTGTGATGTCTTCAGCAGTTTTCTCCGGATGCTCGCCCAAAACAGATGCTGTCGAAAATACAGATACAAAATCACAGGAACCTATTTCTGCTACTGCGATCAAATTAAATACTGCTGTTACGGTTACCATCTACGACTCTCAGAATCGTGAACTGCTTACAGAATGTATGAATCTGTGTGATAAATATGAAAAAATATTCAGTCGGACTGCCAGTGACAGTGAACTGTATAAGTTGAATCACAGGGAACTTACACCTGCCGCAGGAACTTCTGATACTTATCAGGTGTCTGATTCTCTGGCAGAATTGATCAGAAAAGGGCTTTATTATTCCGAATTGTCTGAGGGGGCTTTTGATATTGCGATCGAGCCGTTGACTTCTCTGTGGGATTTTACTGCTGAAGATCCGCAGGTTCCGGCAGACAAACTAATTCAGGACGCATTGACAAAATGCGACTACCATAATGTTTCTGTAAGCGATAATAATGAAGTTACATTGAAAAAAGATGATACTGCCATTGAGCTTGGCGCAATTGCAAAAGGATATATTGCAGACCGCCTGAAAGACTATTTAATCTCACAGAATGTAAAAAGCGCGATTATTAATCTTGGAGGCAATGTTCTATGTATCGGCGGAAAACCGGATGATTCTTCTTTTAAAATTGGGATTCAGAAACCCTTCGCAGACCGAAGCGAGACAATTGCTGTCATGGATATTAAAGATAAATCTGTGGTTTCTTCCGGAGTTTATGAGAGATGTTTTGAAAAAGATGGAACTTTATATCATCATTTGCTGAATCCCCAAACGGGATATCCTTATGATAACGGACTGATCGCTGTTACGATTATTTCTGATCAGTCTGTTGATGGTGATGCCTTGAGCACGACTTGTTTTGCACTTGGACTTGAAGAAGGAATGAAACTGGCAGAATCCCTGGATGATGTTCAGGCATTTTTTGTAACTTCCGACTATGAAATCCATTATACAAAAGACTTCCAGAAAGAGATTGCGGTTACAAAAACCGAATAAATCATAAGTATCCTGTCAACATAATAAACTTCACTTTTAACATTTACATCATAATAAAAAGCCAGACACACATTAATTTTGAGGTGACTCCTCAATTAATATGTAGTCTGGCTTTTTAATACCAATTCCATTATCAGCCCCAAATTCCGCTTCTCTGTTCTTCCAGATGATCCAGAATATAGTTATAAATGTCTACAGATACACTGTCCGGATAATGGGTTCCGTCTACAGTTGAAAAGCCGTCAGATACCAGGTGAGAATAGATATCTATGTAGGTGACACCAATAAGGTTTGCCTGCATTGCAGAGTTGAAGCTTTCAATTTCTGCGTTGCTGGCATACGGATCGTTCTGTACAGGGCCTACTGAGACAAAGTAGGTCTGCGCTCCACGCCCGGACCATTCCGAGGCTTTTGAGTTAATGTAGCTAATGTAGTTGTTTACATTATAGAGGTCGTTAACTCCCATCAGGATAATAACTGCAGTGTTGTCCTCTATCTGATCTTCTACCTGAGGTACGCCTGTAGATACCATCCAATCATAACCCATAGACGAAAGACATGACCAGACACTGTCATCATTGACCGCATCTCTGAGACCTTCTGTTCTGGAATCTCCAATAAACACAAGTTTGTCCGCAGAAACAGTGTCAGGATGATCGGGCTTACTTAGTGTTCCCTGTTCTGCCGTATTCTGTTCATCTGCTTCAGGTGCTGCTGTTGGTTCCGGCGTTTCCGTTGGCTTTAACTTTTCTGTTGCTGCCGGCGTCGGTGTCACTGTCAAAGATGCCGGTCCTGGCGGACCTGCGACCTCTGCTGCATGGATATTTGTAAACATGCAGATGGCTGCAACACCTGCTGTTAACATTATTTGTCTGATACTGTTTTTTTTCGTATTTCCCACTCCTTTTTCAGACAGATGAAATCATTGCATTCCCGGCATCATATCCGGCCATGAAAGAATTTCGTTAGAAATGATTTCTTCGTAATCTCCCTCAATGTCCTGGCTTCTGCCTGCTTCAAATACATTTGTTTCAACTCCCCAGACACGGTCTTCATATTCCCAGACATGAAATCTCAGACCACGGAACATAAAGTCAAGACTTCCGCATCCGTTCTCTTCTGTATATTCATATTTTATATTTTTTGTCTTCAACGCTTCCTGTACTTTTTCTAATCGCATTTGAAAATACCTCCTGTTTATCTGTTCAGTCCCTGTCGCAGCACTGACAGTCTTCATACCCCATTACACAAAGTTTATTATAGCATACTTTATAGTATATCGTGTAATTGTAAAACACCTTTTATTATCAACTGCCAATTACTGTTTCTTCGTCGGAATCGCCAGGATAATGATCGTAGCGATTACAAACAAAGTTCCGATCAGATCCGGTGTCGTAAAGTTTACTTTCATCCAGAGCACTGTAAGAATCATAGAAGATACTGGCTCCATGCATGCATACAGACTGGCTTTCACGGAACCGATCAGTTTTACGCCTGTCATATACAGGGAAAAACCTGCCATAGTTCCAAATACAACTACAAATGCAAGGGCTGTGAACATTTCTGTATCTGCCTGGATTCCCTTTACTGTCCATGGACGTGAAATAAGGGTAAGTGCAATACCTCCGATAGCCATTCCCCACGCCAGGATCAGCGGAGTGTCGTATTTCTTCTGAAGTCTGGCCGGTTCCAGAGTATAAAGAGCTACTGCTACCGCAGAAGCAAGTCCCATAAGCAATGCACGTCCGGAAAGCGCAAGAGTTGTAGGATTTCCGTGAGTTGCGATAAGAAACACTCCTATTACCGCAAGAATAACTCCTATAACTTCCTGAACAGTCGGCATTCTTTTCGTACGGAAACATACCCATATAACGATCAATGCCGGCCCAAGGTACTGTATAACTGTGGCTGTACCTGCATTAGACCATTCGATAGTCTGAAAGTACGCATACTGGCAGGGCATCATTCCCAGCAAGCCGTAAATGAGCACGTCACGTCTGTCTCGTTTGCTTTTCCATATTGCCAGAGTCTGTTCTCTGTCTGTAAGAAAATAATAACACAGCATCAGGAGTCCGGCGGCTACCAGACGCACAGATACCAGCCAGGGTGCGGTTACGCCTTTGTTCTGAAACATATACTGGCCGCATACACCGGATACACCCCAGAGAATTCCCCCTGCAATCGTTACGATGGTGCCTGTTATCATCCTGTTTTTCTCTGTACGATTCTCTTCATTCTTTTGTGGGTTCATAAAATTTGTTCTCCTGCCATTTATTTCTCTTTCTGAGATTTCTATATCTTTAGCATTTGCGTATGTTCTATTATAAGATTCATTGTTCTATAAATAATGCATCATTTTACTTTTAAAAAATAACTTGTAAAGTAGCAAAAAGATGAGCTGTCAAGAAATGACAGCCCATTATCATCCTATTAATAGAACCCTCCTGCCAGACGTCTTTTCACACCTTCCAAATTTACATAAGCACTTGTTGTGCACGGAATCCATACTGTTTTATTGCCATATTTGAACTGTATACTCATTTTTCCGGCCCTATTTACAAATACATTTTTCATAGTCAACCATTTGCCAGCAGGTATCACGGATCTATTTTTTGTGCAAAGCTTATCGCTGTATACAGTAACACGTTTAGCAGTTTTATACATATTCTTTTTGAAATAAGAAGTATAACCATCACCCGGGTCATAGGTAAAAGCGCATTTTACTGCTGCAGTGCTGCTTTTCAGTATGAATTTCCTCTTTGCAGAATTATATTCATATATATAATTCCATTTAATACGTCCTGTAAGACCCGGTCCACATTCATAAGCTATAGTCAAACTGTTTCCGGAAACTTTTTTTATCCCCTTTACAGCTCCGCTATATTGAGACAAATCTGCTGCTTCCACCAATTTTTTGGAAGCTGTATCATACCGGAAAATTTTCCTTATGCAAGGAGCATTACTGTCTCCCCTGCCAACAACATAAAGAAATTCCCTGCTGTTTGATATTTTTACATATTGCACTTCAATCCTGTAAACATACAGATTAGAAGCAGAATAAGCTTTCTTTCCATTTACATGAATCTGAAGCTTATTAAGCATACCGTAATTATCTTTTGCAATTACAAATTTTACAGAATCAGATTTTCCATCATGCGTCAAATCCCATTTGTAAGTTTTTGTTTTACTTACGGTTGCAGATTTAAGCGTAGCTCCGTACACGTTACTGCTCATCAGCAGCATCATTATTGCCATGCATAGACAATACAAATAAATTTTCGTCTTTTTCATAGATATGTCCTCCCTAGATAAAAATATTATCTTATATTTACAAACATAACTTTATTTCCTTTTATTGTCAAGTAAGGAAATCTTTAATAGGCAGTACAAAAAAGCAGCATCCTGAAATGCATCAGAATGCTGCGATATTAATCGAATATTTATCATCTTTATTCAGCGGAAGCTGCGGTTCTTTCCTTCTCAGGGAAGAGTTTCCCGAAAACAAATCTTACAAACGGACCTGCATAAAAGATCTGCCAGAAGAATGCCATCGGGAAGTTCATTGCTGTTGTCTGCAGCCATGTTGGAATGATCTGGCTTACTGCTGCATGTTTGATCAGCAGAGTCGCTGCAAGGCTCATACATGGACACATGAATGCTACAGATACTGCTGAGATCGCAAGTACCAGATGAAATGGATTATCTCTTCTCATGTCCACAATACCAAACGCAACCTTCTTTGCAAGACCACCGATGATAAAGAAATCAAGAATAAATGCAATCGGTCCCATGAATACTAATTCATGAAATGCTAAAAGAAATGTCTCATTTGTCATTGTCCCTGTGTTCAACACAATGTTGTAGCAGATCATGGCATAAACCATTACAAACACCATGATGATTGTGAAAATAACTTCCTGAAACTTGTTTTTTGGCATAAAAAATCCTCCTTAAATAGTATGTGAATAACATAAATCAGAAATTTGTGTTGTTCATAACCATCCTTGGAGGATGTACCGTTTCCAATAAAACCAAATATCTTTTTCTTAAATTTACCGTTGGTTATTATACGGATTGTATGAAAAAAAGTCAAGTGATTTTTTGCCTCTGATAAATAAGTCAGTAATTTTCCACTAATTGTTCTTCACTTTATTACACTCCGCAAGTAAAGCCATAGATTAGAGTTCTTCTGTCTCTTCCTATATAATAACAGGTTTCGATAATTTACCCGATATGGGTATAGAATTTATAGATATGTATAAGATTTGGGATAAAGACATCTGCCCATTTTCCCAAAAATGGCAGAAAAATCACATATTCTCTTCAAATTCCTCTATAGAAGCAGCTTTCAGCGAAAGCTGAAACCATGCATTAAGTTTATCAAGATCTGTTTCAGAAACGATTTTTTCCTTTAATTCAGCAGAAGTACAAAATCTGGATTCCAGCGAGCTAAGAAGACATTGGAGTATCATTTCTCGTCTTCCTTCCTCTCTTCCTTCCAGCTTTTCATTACGCATCATTTCTTCTAACAGCATATACCGTTCCTCCATCCCATGATCCAACTTGATGTTATCAATCGTATTCTGCAGATGTCTGACAAACGGATCCTCTGTTAAAATATTTTCTGTGCGCCCGGTGTTTTTTACATAGTCCAGAAACTGTAATAATTCTTACGGAATATCTTTCCGGTTCTTCCCATGTGCATTAAGGTAAACAGTCTCAACTCCATCATTCACAAGATTCCCTGTTTCCCTGCAGTACGTTCCTGTCGAATAACGGTACAGGCCATCTCCAAATGGATCAAAGTCACAGATAAAAATAACATACGTATCAGGCAGATTCTCATAAGAATCTCCGGTCAGTAATGCATCCATATCAATCTGATCATGGTAATAACGACCTCTTTTGGGAAGAAATTTCTGCAAGGTAACCTGCATTTCCACATTAAACCGTGTCCTGTTTGCATCTGCCGCATAAACATCCAGACGAACACCGTGATATTCTGAGTGATATGCCATGGTCTTCTCCGTCTGGATGTGTACCTCTGATATCGGAATCCCCAATGCCAGTTCCAATACTCTGCGACAAATTTCAAGGTCAGACATCACCGCTGCAAACATAAAAGCATCCCTGATTGTCAGATCTTTAAATTTTCTGGTTGCCATTCTTCCGTCCTTTCTGAAACATAAGAACTCTATGGGCTTAGTATAACCCCGGAAAGCAGATTCGGCAAGAAAAAGTTTTCGACAGATTTTTATATGTTTCGCCTTTCCTCTTTCGGAATCAGCTCATAGTCATACATAACCTCCGAATGATTGTCCAGAACCAATTCCCTGTGAACAGGCTTTTGAGTTTCTTTATCTAACGTTTCTTTATATATCTTTGAAACTCTGTAATATTTTTCTCCCTCTTTCTGAAAATGGTGTCCTTCTTCCACAAGACGATATGCATATTCTATCGGATGTTCACTTCGTAGTTCTGCACATAGCTGCTCATTTTCACACCATATAAGAAGCTGAAAAGCCTGATCTGTATTATTCTTAAATCTGTAATCTCCATTGTTATAAAAAACTGAAGTTCCGGAACTGAACGGAACTCTTTTCCCCTCATCCGGTGCCAGGGCATCTGAATGACTGTGAAATTCCGTTACTGTCAAAGGGCTGTGCAATATCAGTCTGTGTATAGTGTTTCCCAGATTACACAACCCGCCTCCTGTTCCCGGTATAAGCTTATTTTTTATGATCACACGCCCATCTCTGTATCCTTTTCGCTTTGTAGTTTTTCCAACCTGTTTCCAAAAAGAAAACGTTTCCCCTGGATAAATCATAATCCCGTTTATCGTTTTATTTGCAAGTGCAATGTTAACTGCTTTATTTTCCTGTAAAACCGGATCAATTCCCTTTCCACTTTTTATCAGATGCGAATGATATTCCGATACAAGATTTGGAAGTTTCTCATTACTGATTTTTCCCGCAAATTTTTCTTTACTCAACATATTTTGCACATGACGTTTTGCAATTTCTTTCTGTAAAGAAATCTTATAGCACGTTGGATTAATATCGCAAAACAGCTTATTTCTATTCCACAGCATTTTTTCTTTTGTCTCCTGTCAGTAAAAATTTTTCATGCCTATTTTCCCGCCTCTTTGGATATCGCAGCACATTAATATTATTTTTTCCAGTATTCTCCTTTTGCCAAACCACTTTTCTTCCGGCAACCGGATAAAATCAACCAGTACACTGTCTATTCCGCATTTATTTGCGCCATATATGTCTGTAAATATCTGATCTCCCACACATATACATTCCGATTTTTGTAAATGCAGTAATTCCATCGCTTTCAGATATCCGCTAATATCCGGCTTTCCGGCATCTGCTACATAAAGTGTATCAATATTTCTGATAAAACGTTTGATTCTGTCTTCACTGTTATTGGAAAGCATAACTGTTTTTAATCCTGTCTGATGGATTCTCTGAAACAAACTGTCTATTGCTTCCGTTGAATCATCTCCATGATGCACCAGTGTATTATCTATATCGAACAGAATTCCACGATATCCTTCTTCATATAGTTCTGCGTAATCAATCTGAAAAACATTCTGCACGCGACGACTCGGATAAAAATTTCTAAGCATTTAAATTCTCCATGTATGTAACTACTTTATCAATCTGTTCTGCAATATCATTTCCAAAAACATGATCAAAAAAAGCACTCCCAATTGTAAAAAAGCGGGCATTTGTCTCCGCTATCTCTTCCAATCTCTGATAACCGTTCACACTACCTGCAATACAGACCGGAGCATCTATTTCTGAAGTAATGTTTCTGTTCAGCTGTACTGCATCTCCAACATATCGATACCCCAAAAGGTCAATTCCATAGATACCTTTTTTCAGGTATTCTTTTCCTTCTACGACCATCTGTGCAATCCCACCGTCAAGAACAGAAGGTCTTTGTGTAATCTTTCCTACAAAAGGCATATATTTCAGATGATTTTCTTTACAGAAATCATTTACCGAATCAGAGAAAACTGTTCCCATTAAAATATCACAGTTACATTCCACAGCCATTTCAGCACCCTTCAGGCATTCCTCTTCTGTGTAAGCCACAACCTCCAAAACAGTTGTCTTTCCACAGGATTTCATATAAGAATACAGCTTCTTCATTTGCTCCAATGGCAGACCTTCTTCTTTAAATCCCCAGTATGCAGCTTTTGTATTCCTGCATTGTTCAAATACTTCATATGCATTGCTTACAGTAATATCATTGTGAGTCAGCATAACAATTAACTCAGGTTTTTTATGCATTTCTTTGTTCCTCTTTTTCATATTCTGCCTTTTGTTTTATAGATGTCTCTTGTTTGCCTCTAAATTCTTTTACTTCCATTTCTACTTCCGGTTTCCTGAATACTTCACATAAGCATCTGGGCATACGCTCTGTACAGAAGTAAGGGCTGCATTTGCCTCACTTTCCGTCGAATAAACGCCGGCTGTTACTACGTAAAATTTTTCAGTGTTGAGATTACTCCAGTCTGTGGTAACATATACTCTGGCATCAAAGCCGCTGGCCTTTAATGTTTCGGCATAAGAACTAGCTTCCCCTTCTTCTTTGCCTCCATAACACCAGATCCCGTAAAACGAGGTATCTTCAGATTGCTGTGCTGTTGTCCCACTCAATTGATCTCTTAAGTTTTCTAACATTTTTTCATTTGCTTTTTCGTAGTTATTAAATTCTGCGCTGATCTGATCATCCGTTTTAGACGGGTCCGGCTGATACCAGCTTTTTGTCTGAAAATATACAGCAATCTCGTCTGACTTAAATACTCTTCCATGACGTGCAAATATCTCATTGATTGCAGTCTGAATATCATCCAGACTAAACCCGGTAATTTCTTCTTCACTGATATATCTGGATGCAACATCCGGAATCAGATATTCTGAAGAATCTCCTTCTGAACTGCTCTGATTTGAAATCGGATGCGAATTAATCGGAAATTCCTCTATATTTTCCGGTATCTCTTCTGCCTGATCCTCAATCGTGCAAGTAAATCCATCCAGTATCTCCCGCGAACCGTTGCTCATCCATTGATTAATCACCTCTGATGAACAGGAAGTATCTCTTACCATCCGCAGAACACTGTATAAGCAATCATTACTATCCGCAGTCATATTTTCAAAATAAACTTCCGGGCTGCTAAAACCAAGAGAACAAAATTTTTCAAGTTCGCTGCTGTAGCTTCCCTCAAAGTTTTCCCAAAGCTGATCAATGGGGGAACCGGTGAAGTAAAGTTCAGCGGTTTCATCAATGGTTTTCAGTTCTCCATCTTCCAGACGAAATCCCTTGAAGAACCACTCCTGTCCATCGGCTATAATTCCTACATCATACTCTTCATAGAAAAATTCATAAGTCCCATTATATTTGCGAAAGAAAACCGAGTCCTCCTCTTTTACACATCTTCCATCAAGACAGTTGCGGGTTATCATCTCCCCATATGAGGAAAGTGTTACCACCTCCTGATCGGAAGTAATTTTCCATGATTCACCATCCTTTTTCAGAAGCAGGAAATGCAGTACCTTTTCCAATTCATCCTGCGCGCTGCTGTCATAGGAAACACTGAAGATCTCCTCATCTCCGTCTCCATCAAAATCCATGGAATAAGCTGCCAATATTCCACTTTCCATGTCAGGATACAGTGCACTATAATTGTTCTCGTCTCTTTGCAGACTTAAGTTATATACCTGATTTCCTACATATTGCAAACCTTTCACCTTGGCAGCAATTTGGGCTGCGTCAGAAATCTCGGCTGGGGAAATTATTTCCTGAGAATCTGCATTTTCCTCATGTCCGGTATCTTCATTCTGGTTGCCTTTCTCTTCTTCACCAGTGTCATATTGTGGAGTTTCTTCAAAAGAATCTAATTCATAAAACGGAATCTCCTGCATACGACTTTCAAATTCCGCCCATACTTTATCATCAATTTTCTCTCCTAATGGATCTCCGTTTTCATCTTCACATGAATAACGATACTGTCTTTCATAATTTCCACCAAATTTCTTTACATCAATAGATTGTTTATGTATAGTAAAATTTTTTTCTACTTTATCCTTTATCTGATATAAAGTATAGCTCACGTGATCAGCCAGTTTCATATTTACAACAATTCCGTTACCTTTTGGCATATAGTACATTTCACCATTGCCACTATTTTGCCAGTTGTCTAACACACCAATTAATTGTACTTGTGCATCTTTATACTGATAAAAACTATATTCATAATGCATATCTTGGGTATTGAGCCCTTTTATAATCAGTTCTTTTTTCTGATCATTATTCACATCATAAACAGCATACATCATTGTATCCAGATTTCCCATATCAGCTGAGTAATCTTTTCCCATCAGAAATTCCCTGTATGCTGTTTCTTCTTCCGAATCTCCCATTTCACTATAAGAATCATTTGTTTCTGCGTTTACACTCGCAGTACATAGCAGCATTAAGTATAAAAATGAAACTACTAAAAACAGGATTCGGATTTTACAATATTTTCTCGTTATTTTTTGCATATTTTTATTTCTCCTCGGGTGACATTGCGACATTGAGGTCAGACCTCACTGCTGTTTTCTTCTCTTTGGGCTGTTTTGCTTTATTTTATAGGCATTTGCTCGACAAGGGGGTAACAAGTATTGCCGCAAATGCTGCATTTTTTTGACTTAATACTTCTTTGCGAGGCATTCTTCGTTTATAGTAAATTGCCTAGATAGTCAGGATACTGTTATATCCAAGGTCTTTCTTTTTTAGTAAGAAATTTTCCTAAATAAATTACATTACCCCTGAACAGTAACACCTGAATCGTAACTCCTATTTTCAACTACGTATTACTTGGTTATTT
Source organism: uncultured Blautia sp. (assembly GCA_905209435.1). The sequence goes on from CAJLTE010000039.1 coordinate 12,521, forward strand.
CACAACAACCATTTTACTGCCAGACCATGCACTATATACTGTTTTTCTGTTTGCAGTTCTGTATGCCCGTACTCTTACATAATACGTTTTCTTTGATGTCAGCTTCTTGATTATTGCAGAGTATTTTTTTGTACCTGCTATTTTCACTGTTTTAGCCTTGGCAAAATTCTTGCTGGTGCTATACTGAATCTGATAACCCGTACTGCCTACTATGGTTTTCCAGTTAAGCGTAATATATTTTTTTCCTGCCTTCAGACTGGAAATTACACCTGTTCTTAAAACAATTTTAAATGTTGCTTTGCCTGAACACTTTTTATAAGTTCCTTTACCTGATACCGTGACGGTTGCTGTTCCTATGTTTTTATTGTTGGTATATTTTGCCGTGTAGTATTTGTTAGAAAGTTTCTTTCCTTTGTAGGTTACGGTAATGGATGGGATTTGTGTTTTACCGTTATATGCAAGTGTTGTTTTAGATAATTTTATATTCAGCGAACCTTTAATTTCAGAAGATATCTGCGAGTCTATATCAATAAATTTAAATTCATTTTTCTGAGCGTACTGCTCAACAGAACTGTTCTTTTTACCATAAATTATAAATCCAGAAACTTTTTTCACATGAGAATCATACCCCAAAGAAAACTCTCCTATTTGTGGATTTCCATTTATTTTAATAGCCTTTATCCCTGTTCCTAAAAATGCATATCCTTCTATGTTTTTTATGTTTTGGGGAAGCTCAATATTAGTTAATTTATTACAATGCTCAAAGGCTCCATATCCGATATTTGTAACACTTTCTGGTATTATTACACTTTTCAATTTTACACACTCGCAAAATGCATAAGAATCAATTGTCTCTACCCCCTTGGGAAGCCTTATACTTTCTAAATTTTTATTAAAACTAAAACTATTTATTATTTTAATCTTTAAATTTTCTGGAACAATAACATTTATATCATTTCCTATATATTTCACTAGCTTTGAATCTTGAACCACAAACTTGATTTCTCCCGATGGCTTAAACCATCTAATTTCTCCGCCGTAATTTTTCAATATAGTTTCAGCTTTCCAATCTTCTGAACAATATATTCTAACTTTGCTGTTAGAAAATGTACTAGATCCCATTTCTGGCACATCTCCTGCAAAGTGTAGCTCCTTTTCTTTCTCCCAATCACTGAATGCCTCACTTTTTATCCTTGAAACACTAGATGGAATATCCATTCGTTCCAGGCTTTTATTACCGCCAAATGCATCCTCTCCAATAATCTGTACATTTTCAGGAACTGAAAAACTTCTTTTGTCACTACAATAACGATATAAAACAGACATATCTTTTGAATACAATACATCTTCTAAAGCTTTAAAATACATGTTATTATCGCTTACCATTATATGCTTTAATGAAGTATAACTAAATGCATAGTTTCCTATTTCTTCAATTCCCGTCCCAATATATACATTTGACAAATTGAGACATTTATTAAATGCAGATTCCCCTATTATTTTTACGCTGTCGGAAACTTCCACACTCCAAATATTAGCAAATAAGCTTGCCTTCGGATTTCCTACGGCTCCTCCCCAAAAAGCATACTCTCCAATTTCTGTGATTCCATCTTCTACAATTATCCTACGAATTTTATTATAAATATTTCTAAAATATTCTGTCTGATATTTCTGATGTCCACTATCGCCTTTCCATTCCCCAATAACTTTTCCGGTCCCACTAATTCTTAAAAGCCCGTCCTCATACAATTCATACCTTGCATCATCGCCACATTTTCCCTCAGCAACAATTTTATATTCTTCATTACTATCATCATATGTATCTTTTGTCACATCAATCTCTTTTTTGTCTTTTGTCATAAGGCTATATGACGCATTGTTAATTCTTGGAATAGATGGAATCATCGTTGTATATTCCGTCCCCTTTTCCAATGGAACATTATTTATATTAACTCTTCTTATGCATTCACCATCTTGGTATTCTTCTACCGAGTACTCCATTGTACCCTGATCTGTACCTTCCAACTTGATCTTATAATTATCTTTTGTTAGGTACACATATTTTTGGTCTCCATTTACTGCCAAAAATACTTCATCACTAGTATCTACAATCATATCATCCACTACTGAAGCACATAAATTTTCAGCATTATCATATACATATATATTTACCGGACAGTGAACAAGTACCTTCTTTCCATACCTGTAGATATAATTTGAAGTCTGTTTTGCAGCTTCACTTTTTACATTTGTTATATTTCCCATTGTTGCATTACGTGCCAGCCTATATATTTTTCCTGAATAATCACCATCCATTAATGTATTAATCGGCTCCTGAACAAACATGCTGGCTATTTCATTAGCCCTATCCCCCCAGGCTTCATCATAAGCTATCTGCAAATAATCTAACATAGTATTCGCAAAGGCTTCCATATTAGCATACGTTATAATGCCAGTTCCCTCCAACAGTGAAGAATTACCTGTTGATACAGAATAATTAATTTGAGCCATTGCTGCAAAAGGAGAATTATCTCCACTAGAATAACTACTCATTGGAATATCAAATTTAATTTTTACATTGCCGTTATTTTTTGTTTCTCCTTCCATGTTAATTATAATATCAGTTGATTTATAAAATACAAATGAGCTATAAGTAACATGAAGTTTTTTTAATATACTGTCACGAACTTTTTTTCTAAGATTATCAGAAACCTGATGAAAGAAATTGCTATCTTCCACATAATCAGCATTAATAATTTCTGCTATATATACCGCAATAAATCGTTGCATCTCATTGATTTGTTCTGCCGAAAAGTATTCATTCAAATTAGCATCCAGTGCAATCGCTGTACAGTTCATCAGATTTTTCTGCATTTTTGTAAATGCTTTATTTCTATCAGTATTCTTATTCTTAGCAACAAGCTGTTTCTGCTGCTGGTCCTGATTTCCTATACTGATTATCGTATCTTTACATTCAACAGTAGTTCCGTCTTCCTTCACAAGAGTTGCACTAAGTGTGGATTTTTCTATTGTTTCTGTCGGTACATATTTATTTTCAACATATATGTCATAATTATAGCTGATTGGATTTTTCAAAGACAAATTGATCTGCTTTTCTGATACTTCTGTAATTTCTTTTTTGAATATCTTTCCTGTCGTACCAAAATTCAAATGATCCCCAATCTTTAAATTTACCTGTTTTACCGGGATAGCTAAACCTGATATTTTCTGTAACACTTCTTTTGTATATTTACTTTCGCCAAAATATTCACTATACGCCTGATACTTACAATAAATTCTTACTGCAGCTGTAATTTTATCCGTATTATAGCCACCGTTCTGATAGAAAAAAGAATCTGGTGTTGCATTTACCGCAATACAAGGTTGCACTAATTCACTAATTGGCTCTATATCGTCTATTTTTTCATCCTCTAGCATATATACAACCTGTTCTCCAATAAATAGGTCTATACGAAGATTGACATTATTTGTTATATTGTATTTGCATCCATCAATCACAAATACAAATTGTTCAGTTTCTGACTGCGGCCAGTAAATCTGTTCCAATTTTCCTACATAAATACTATCTTCTAATTGCTTTTCGCCTATGGAATCAGTAAACAGTTCCTCAGTTTCCGATATCTCATTAACTTCTGTGTTTTCTATATCAGCATCTAAATCTTCTGATTCAATTTCCACATTATTTTCATCGCCGAAATTTTTTTCTATTGTATCATCTATATCTATTTCATCAATTGTCGCCTCATCTTCATTGCTACCGTCCTCTAAAGCTGATGCCATACTATTGTCCGCTTCCGAATCATTAGTCTGCGCATCATCTACAAAGATACTTTCAGTTCCACTAAAATCAATTTCCGCGGCATTTATCATAATTAATTGGCAGCTCATTGTGACTGCTAATATCATTGCAATAAGTTTTTTCTTCATCAAACTTCCTCCTGTTAGAGCTTCACATATTCTTCTTCCTTTACTTTGCTAATGATTAATTTTATCTCCGTATTCCCCAGAAGGATTCGCGATATTACACGAATCCTTCTGTATTTGAATTGAAATCATATATTCTGTAATTCTCTGCTATTATTTCACTTTTACAGATTTTACAACACTATAATTTCCGTAGTATTTCTTTCCGTTAATAGTTCTGTAAGCTCTTACTCTAACATAATATTTCTTTCCACTTACAAGTTTGTTTATTGTTTTCTTGACAGTTTTATTATTCAGATTTACATATTTATAGCCACTGTTTTGATCGGTAGAATATGCAATCTGGTAGCCACTTGCTCCAGCTGTTTTTTTATAAGTGACTGTCATGTTTTTCTTTCCTGCTCTTACAGAAGAAATGGTTGGTTGGGCTGGAACAATGTAAACGGTTTTTACCACTTTTCCGGTATAGCTTCCTTTTCCAGTAATCGTAATCTTTACCGCTGCACCGACTTTTGAAGCTCTGTTGTAGGAAATGGTATAGTCTGTGTTTTGTCGTAATGTTTTGTTTCCGTTTTTAGCTGTTATTGACGGTTTCACATTAGCTTCTGTATAAGATAACGTACCAATGGATATCTTTGTCTTACTCATCTGAGTTTTAGATACCGTCGATAATACTGTAAATTTTACTTTATCAAGATCCATCACCGAACTGTGCAGTATCATTCCAACGTAATAAACACTGTTTGGTTTCAGCGTACAACTTTTTCCATTTTCAACAGAAAGAACCCGCTCCAGTTTTCCATTTTTCAATTGTGAAACTGTAAGGTATTCATATGTCCGAGGTTCGCCTTTAATTGTATAAGAAGTAGCACTTGTAGTTTTCAGGCACACATATGCAGTAGTTCCTGTGACTGGCATATCCTTTGTCCCATTACCGGTAATCGCCGGCATATGAGACAGCGTTTTAACCTGAATACCATTTTTTAATATAGCTTCTGAACCAGATTTGCCCAAACAAAAATGGACATCATAAGTTCCTGTCTCCGGCGCATCCTGCTTTCCTTTATAATTAACATAAGCATTAATCACACGCTTATAGCGATCACTCCTGTAAAGGGCAACACTTTCTGTCTCGCCGTTAGCATAGGTAATCTTCAGTTTTTGTGTACGCCATGGTGATTTTTCAATTCTATATTTACTTGTTTTTCCATCTCTGGAAAAGTTTACCGGTGTGTAAAATACTGCAGATTTAAACTGTCCGTCCAATTCTACTGATTTCACAGGCCATACAAATTCAGCAGTAACCTTTCTTTCTGCACCTGGCCGTAGATAGTATGTAACTCCTTTTTTTAATTTTACACTTCCATTTTCCATGATATCACTATATACATGTTCAAACTCAGAATCATAAATTTCTTCTGTGGCTGAATATCCATCGGGATCATCTGTATAAGTCCGTTTTACAATATATTCTCCATCCTCTTCCGGAATAAATTTAGCATATGTATTTGATGCAATAGTAGCGGCATATATACCGTTTCCCTGATTCTGTAACTGTGGTATGTTGGCAGGAATAGCAATAGTAAGTTCTGTATATGCACCATGCTCTCGATCTTCATCTGTGATATAAACAGAACAAGAACCTAAATACCCACTGTATTCTTCTTCATCACTGAAATCAATCTCTGAATAAAATTTATTTCCTCTGGAATCGCTTTTCACTTCTCCATCTTTGGTAAAATAAATAATTTCGTCGGTCAGATCACTATAAGATACTTTGACTACCAGACCGGTAAGATCAAAATCTTTTGCAGAGTTTACAGTTCCATACTCATATTCTTTTTTGTTCGGTTCTGATACAATGTCAAGATCATCTATATAAACTTCTTCATCTCCTGCACTAAAAGCATCGATTTCTGATAAATCATCTGTGTTTTCTTCGCTCTCCTGTAGCTCAACATCATCAACTATTGAAGTATCTTCTTCCACATCTGAAAGTTGGTCATCCTGTTCTTCTGTTTCACTACTCTCCACTGATACATTTGCTGAAAAATCCTCTGCATACGCCATTCCACATGGTTGTACACTAATCATCGCTGCTAAAAAACTGCTACTGTTTTTTCTCTCATACGCTTTCTCCTTTTCTTAAAAAATGTTCTCTCGCTATTTTCTGCATATATTATTTCTCCAACTCTTTTTCTGTCGTTTCATTTTTATCTATACGAGGACATTGGGTCAGACCTCATTGTTGCTTGTTTCTTTTAACATCCTGCTGAAGCATTCCGGTGTCATATTTAGATATGACGCCACATCCTTTTTGTTTACCTTCTCTATAAGTTCCGGATAGGCATCCAGGAAATATTCATATCTTTGTGCAGGAGTACAGGTAAGTATTACTTTTCTATACTCATATTCACGCAATGCTGTGATACCCTGCATACGATTGCAAACCAATGCCACTTCTATGCTCTCCCGTGATAACATCTGTATAACCTCTGCTGAAGTGCTTACAATTTCACAATCAGTTACTGCTTCCACAGTTAAAAAAGTAGCCATATTTTTATCCAGATTCATAATTCCTACCAATGGTTCACCCGGTAAATGAGCGAAGCAATGAATTTGATTTTTGCCTTTCTGATTTTTATAATAGGCTTTTACAATACCTCCTACTTTATATAGAAAGGATATCTCTTCCACTTTTTCTTTTTCTTTGACCAGCAAATCTTTTGCATTTAATTTCCTGATTCGTGAGTTCTCTGCCAGTTCCTGAATCACTGTTTCAGATTTTATACCGATAATATCATGATAAAATTTCTTTATCTTGTCTTTTTCCTTATTGTTCATAATCAACCTTTTCTCGCACTGCTTTGTCCATCTTTACATCTTTTTTATTCCAATACTTTAAACAATAACTTAAGCAACTTATAAATTAGTCTCCTAAATATTTAACATAAGCAACTGCATAATAGCTTCTAGCCGAATCAAGTGCCACATTTACATCATCTCCAGTATTATCCCCTACAGTAACAACATATTACGTTTCTTGTTCAGAATGATACACGCAATAGGTATACATCCTATGTGTATCCTTACTAGTAATTACATATCTGGGCAATGCATATAATCTGTTTTCACATTTTCAAACTGAAAAGATTTATTAAAGAAGTTCCCAACCACCGCTTATTATTCTTCACAATTAAAGCAGAGAACTTGCTTAATTCGATCACGGTGTAGAATTTGTTGTTTTAATATTCATATAAGAACGAACTTTTATTAAAAGCAGAATTTCTAATATTGGAATTGCAACTGCTATTACCATTATCATAGGATTCTGGCTGAATCCAAGTGTATTCTGTATCCATTCTGTGATTGGATTCAAAAAGGATTGAATAATGTCTGATGACTGACTGTAACCATATCCATAATCCAGTCCAAACATTGAGAATATCTGCCCAACAGAGGATGAAGCTGCATCTCCATACTGATTCATTGTTCCTGTTATCCGATTAGCAGTCATTTGCAGAAAACTGCTCCATGCAAGTACGATGCATCTGGTCACAGTATTAATTCCAAGAATAAAAATAGGGTACATACCGGCTGACACTTCTGTATTTTCACCTTTTGCATCTGCTTTCATTACTGAAAATAATTTAGATAATGAACACCAGTATCCAATATCAAATGCGGCAAAAATAAGAACCAGCACATATGAAGCAGCTCCTGTACCCGCGCTGATTGCAATAAGCAATATGATCACCCAGATTGCAATTCTGACCCCCAATCTGATAGATGTAATTCCACTGACAATTGCAAATCCTGTAGCATCCAGAATTTCATTTCTGCCATTCCAGTAAATCATCCAAATTGCCACACACATAAAAATTGAAAAAATAGCAGTTACCAGTTTAAAAAAGGCAAACGATGAAAATATTTCATATGCAAGATTGATCGTGTACAATGCACAAAATATGAGAAATATATTACTTTTTATCACACATAAGATCTTCTCACCTTCAGAGTTTAAATTGACAGGTGACTTAGGCACCTTTTTTTCCCGTGGCTTAATCTCATGTGATGAATTATTCAAGATCATTTGTAACATCTCTGGTATTTCTCTGACGATTTCACTGAAAGGTTTTTTATTCTCTTCCAACATTTCTTCTTTTTTCATAAGGAAATAGCATCCAAATGCTACAAGTAGTGTACCAATTACCGGCAGATAACTGGAAGAAGTATTATTCCAGTATTGATATTGAGCTAATCTCTGTATATTTATAATATGAAGAATAGCTTTCAGTATTGCTCCACCGAACAAAGCATATAACAAATGCATTCCATATAATTTCTGACATTTAAATGCAATTATAAAGAGAATAAAAGAGCTCCATACACATGCCACAATCATTCCAGCACCCCAGAGCTTATCCTGCATCGCATAGTAACTAAGATAAGGGAGATACGTCAGAGCAAAATATGCATACATAATTCCAAAAGCAATTCCATATATTTTAAGAATTCCATCCGGAAGTCGAACTGATATGGATTCCCCTTTGTTTTCTGATTTTCTGTCATTTGAAGCAGAACTTGATTGGGTTGTTGATTTCGAATCCAATTTTGGTCCCGATTCTGGTATTGGCTCTGGTATTGATTCAGGTATTGATTCTGACGTTGGTTCTGGCACTGGTTCAGGTATTGGCTCTGGCACCGGCTCTGGTATTGGCTCTGGCACCGGCTTAGGCACAGATTCAGAAATCATTTTTTCATCAACCGGTTTCCGGCATTTGGGGCAGTATGTATCTTCTTCTTTTAACTGCTCTCCACACCCCATACAAAAACGCATTGGTTTATGCTGTGAATTATCTTCCTTTTTCTGCTTAGTTCCACAATACGGGCATATTTTTGTGTTATCCAATATCTCTTTTTGGCATTGACTGCATTTTTTCATATATACACTCCTCCTTAGATTATTTAGTTTGTGAGATATTATATTGTTTTTTAACCAAATCAAGTAAGTCCCCTGCTTCAATTGCGAAAAGCAATAAGCAGTGGGTGGGGACTTGCTTGTATCAGGAAGAGTGCAAGCTCTTTCTGATAAACTGCGAAGCAGTTATTTGGTTATGAGCAAGTAGCGAAGCGGATTACGAATATCCGCCTGACTATCCTGCTAAAGCATTCTTTTTTCCTTCTCATACATATTTTCACTGGCAATTGCACATATTATTTGGGATATTATTAATCTTTATTTTTATATTTTAAGATTTTATATATTCTATTCAAAATATATTTTTACTGCTTACTTCTCAGAAATATATTTACTACTTTCTGTAAGTAAACAGTTTTATTTATTATAATCTACAATTCATTAAACAGCAATTTTTTCACTTGATTCAAATCAAGTCATTATATATCATATTTTTTCTACTAATTGTTTTTAATATCCTAGCATAAGTCAGCAAATGTCATATAATGTCAAAAAAAGGAGTTTCTATATGATAAATGAAGAGAATTTCGCTGAACGCTTATCCCAACTCAGAGAGGCCAAACAGACTTCTGCAATGCAGATTCTACTTTTTTTATTTGTTAGGGCAAAGCCTTAACAATACAAAAATCCCCTTCTTCCGCAGATCCAACTCTACGGAAGAAGGGGATTTTATGTAAGTATAGTAATGAGATTATGTCAGCTATATGGCGGAGGTTCTTATGCCATATAGATCTGTAACAACGTCTGCTGCAATATTTGCAGTAATAATACTGATTATGATATTGCTTATTTAACGATCATACCAGTCTTTCTGTCACTGAAGATTGCCACTTCGATCAGGAAGATGATACCAAGGATCAGCTGCTGTAACTGGGTCGGCATCATCAGCATTACCAGACCACTGGAAAGTACTTTGTAGGTCATAACACCGAGGATGATATTGTAGAATCTAACTTTTGCACCGCCGTTTACCGGCATTCCGCCAAGTACCAGGGCGATCATGATCTGTGTTTCAAGCTGGTTACCAGCTGTAGATGTAACGGAACCTACTTTGATCGCATTGACAAATGCTGCAAGTCCTGTGATGCATCCTGCTGCTACGAAGACAAGGATCTTTGTAGTTTCTACACGGATACCTGCGAATCTTGCTGCTGTTTCACCGGCACCGATTGCTTTCAGTCTGGAGCCAAGTCCTGTGTAAGTGAATACAAGAAATGCCACTACAAAGATGATCACTGTGAAAGTAAGCATGAATGGCAGTGTGTTGTATTTGGAAATATCACTTACTGCATAAACCGGTGAATTAGTTGTTGCATAAGCACAAACTCCACGGAACAGGTACATAGTACAGATTGTAACAATAAAGCTTGTGATTTTTCTCTTAACATTGAAGTAACCATTGATCAGACCGATAAGTCCGCCTGTTACCACACCGCCGAGTGCTGCCAGAACCATGTTATAATGGGAAAGGTAGCAAACTACGATGGAAGCTACACCAAGCATGGAGCCCTGGGAGAAATCCAGACCGCCCATTGTCATTACCATGAACACACCGATGGATGAGATCAGTAGCATGTATGACTGGCTCAGAAGCAGTGATATATTTTTCGGCTGAAACAGTCTGCCGTCTGTGAGGAATGCAAATAATACACAGATGATCACGAATCCTGCGATAGGAAGGATCGTACGCACAATGGGACGTTCCAGAAATGGTACTTGCTCAGTTGATTTTTTTGTTGTACTCATTTTTTTACCCCCTTAAATCATATTGTCAATCAGATCTGTGTCTTTCAGATCCGGAGAGCGAAGGAATTCACCATTGATCTTGCCGTCTTTCATGATCAGGATACGGTCTGCCATACCCAGAAGCTCCATGATTTCCTCAGAGATCATAATAATGGATTTTCCTCTTTTTCTCATATCGTTCATCATGGCGTAGATATCAGCTTTAACTTTGACATCAATACCACGTGTAGGGGAGTCAAGGATGATCAGGTCGGAGTCTTTACCAACCCAGCGTGCAAGAACGACTTTCTGTTTGTTACCACCGGAAAGAGCGGATACAAACTGGTCAACACCTGTCATTTTTGTACTCATCTGTTTTGCAAATTTATTGGCAAATTCATTCATTGTCTTTGCACGAAGGAATCCATGAGTCTTCAGATCCTCCAGAGATGGAAGACAGATGTTATCGCCAATTGTATCATTGATGACCAGAGACTCATTGTCACGGTCTTTGGAAGCATATGCAATACTGTGTTTGATGGCATCCGGAATGGAATTGATCGGTGTGCCGTCTCCCAGAGTTACACTTCCCTGACGGAAATAGGAAGCTCCGAAGAGTGCCTTTCCAACCTCATGCATACCGCATTCGGAAAGTCCTCCGATACCAAGGATCTCACCTTTGTGAAGATCAAGGTTCAGGTTCTCGATCTGTCCTTTTACTGTCACGTTCTTTGCAGAAAGAACAACTTCATCAGATACCTTCTCACCGTAGTCTGTACGATAGTAGCTGTCACCGATCTCACGACCTACCATTAAGGCTTTCAGTCTGTCAGGTGTAGCTTCCTCTTTTGTAATGGAACCGATCTTTACACCATCTCGAAGTACGCTGATGTTGTCAGACTGCTCAATAACCTCCTCAAGGTCATGGGAAATAAAGATTACGCAGTTTCCTGTGTCACGAACTTTGTGCATTACCTTGAAAAGCTCTTCACGGCCTTTCTGTCCAAGTGCTGTTGTTGTCTCGTCTACAACCAGAACCTTCGGATTAAAGTAAGTAGATTTTACAATCTCTACCAGCTTACGATCCTCGAAGTTGTAATCATCGATTACTTTAGTTGCATCAATATAGTTGAATCCATAGCTGTCCAGATATTCCTGGGCTTTCTTGTTCATTGCTGCGGTATTTTTGATACCACATTTAGTAAACTGATCCTCGTTTCCAAGGAAAATATTCTCTGCTACAGTCAGTCCGGAAAGTGTTCCGATCTCCTGTACGATAATGGCTACACCCTGATGGTTGGCTTCAACCTGGTTTGTTGCGGTGATCTCTTTTCCTTCAAGGATAAACTTACCGGAATCTTTCTGGTAAATACCTGTCAGGCAGGATGTTAATGTAGATTTACCGGAACCATTTTCACCGATCAGTGCGTGGATCTCACCTTTATTAAATGTAAAGGAAACGTTGTCCAGGGCGTGTGTGATGCCAAAATGTTTATCAATATTTTCTGCTCTTAATAATATTTCACCCATAATCGTTCTCCTTATTTTACTACAAGACCTTTAACCGGTTTGGTTGTCAGTGCAACGATAGCCAGCAGGGCAACACCTGTTACCACGTTCTGGATAGTGGTCGGAGCACCAAGTGCAACGAAACCGTTGAACATAAGCTGAATGATCATTTCACCGATTACAATTGCGATAACCGGATGGCCGTATTTCTTAAATGCCAGTCCAAAGAAAGTTCCCATCAGAGGGGTAAAGTTACGGCTCATTGAGGAAAGGTTGGAAGCTGATGTCATGGAAGTACCAAAGCTGATTGTCAGGATTGCCTGAAGTCCAAAAAAGAATCCTGCAAGAGTAAATGCTACGATTTTATATTTAGGAACATTTACACCCATGTTCTTTGCAACAACTTCGTTGCTTCCGATGGCGTAAGTATAAGTACCGATTTTTGTATATTTCAGAATGAATGCGCAAAGCAGATATGCGATCAATGCCAGGATCAGGTTGACCGGATAATCACCAAATGCTCTGTAATTTGTAGCAAGGATTACGTTCTTTCCGTTTGTCGCATATACACTAAACGCCTCATAAATCAGGGACAACGCACATGTAACGATTAGGGAAGAGATATGTAATTTGATATAAACGATACCATTGATGAGACCAATGATCGTACCGCAGATCAGCGGTGCAATGATAAGTCCGGCATAACCGA
>CAJLTE010000040.1 GCA_905209435.1 uncultured Blautia sp.
TCCATAACTCTATCCTCCTTATGTAATTATATTCTTGGCATAGTATATCATATATTTTTTGTTTTTAAAAGCTTTTTTTTATGACAACATTCCCCCAAGAGTTCCTCCGCCCGCGCACATAAAAAATGTAGTCACTGCATGCGCTATACTCATATCCCAGCGTCCTTTTACCGCAAAAGAAACTGCAAGCAGCAAAACATAGTAAGCAAGGCCTGTTGCCACGCCCCAGAGATATTTATCCCTGCGCATAATTCTTCCGGCCATAAAGCCACCCATAAAGCAGGCAATCACATATACTGCAATAATACCCACATCCACCGCAGTTTCTCCAAGGTCAAATGTAAATAGCAAAAACGCAAGCAATAATAGCGCAACTCCGGTCAATGCGTATGAAAATAATAAAGATTTTAGAACCGCTCTGACTTTCATATACTTCCCTCCTGTTAAACTATATGGAAGAAAAATATATGTTATTCACAGTTTTACATTATTTTCTGTTTAGTATCATTATGTACATATAACCATTTATTGCTTGTACTGCTCCGAAATCTCTTATTTCTTTTTCTTCTTAATAAATACTACCGCACCAATGATCACTGCTGCAGCCACAACAAGAACTACAAACGGAAGAATAGTTGTTGTATCTCCTGTATTTACTGCACTGTTATTCTTTGCTGTCTCATTTTCAGCCGAACTGTCTGTCTGTGCGGAAGATGAGGAACCATTGCTGTTATTATCTGAATTATCATTCACAGATACCGTGTTACCGTTTCCGGAATCTGAAGTCTCTCCCTGTGTGGAAGCAACTGTTGGAGTAGGCGTTACTGCATCTGTGTCATCAGAGCCATCTACTCCGTCAGGACCTACGAGCTGTTTACTTCCAGCAATTCCAAACGGGCTGAATGAGTGAGTACTGAACACCATAACATCATTATCCACACTCGGAATTATAGTTTCTGTTGCGCCATTATCCAGTAAATGCTCTATTGTATACTGATATCCTGCTTTTACAGGAACTGTTACACTGATATATTCTCCGCTTGGAATCTCATACTCTGTATTGTTCTGCAGATCCCAGAGTTCAAACTCATAAGACTGAAAAATCATCGCATCGGATTCATTGGTAAACTGATAACTGTCTCCGCTGGATACTCTGAACTGTACATACCAAGGAAGGTTGATTCCGCTTACTGTAATACCGTCGCAAGTATGATTGATCTCAGCACGTTCTTCTTTCTCGTCATCTGTCAGACTGTCATCTGCATCTGTAGGACGTTTATCACTCTGATCCGGAATCACAGGATTATCAAAGATATTGTCTGAATTATTGTTATCGTCAGCTGTATCTGTACTCTGATCAGCGTCATCTGTCGGCTCTAATTCACCGACTGTATCCGCTGTATCTGATTTTTTATCCCCGGCATCTGCGTCTTTATCCTCAGAATCAGCTTTCATATTGCCTTTATCACTGTTTTTGTCATCAGCTTTCTCATCTTTGGTATCATCACCATCTGTGACATCTTTACTGTCTTCATTTTCATCTTTACTAACAGCTTCATCTTTACTGTTTTTGTCATCTTCGGCCGGAGCCTCTGTAGCATCCGGAGTTTCTTCAGGAATCTCTGTAATAGGATCTGTTTCGTCTGTACTGCTGTCATCAATATTATTTACAATCACATTAATATATCCAACTACAACACCCTCTTCCGGATCCCAGCCGTCCACATGGCTTAAGTCCTGTCCTTTTCCAGGTGTCAGGATCACTTCACAGGACTGTACTCTCTGAGTCGGTACATAACTTCCGTCCGCCCACTCAAGAGTTCCATATTCTGAAGCAGGAAGACTAATCTCTGCAAGCTCTGCAGGCTGATCAATAGTAATATTATCAGGTAATACTGATCTCGATTCTTCCTGTGTCTGTGCTGCCCGAACCGGCTGTGTCACGACCTGTACATTTCCTCCAACCATAGTTGCTGTCAAAGCCGCTGCTGCAAGAATTCCCACTTTCTTTCCTGTTAATTTTCCATTTATATTTTTTCTATTATCAGACATTTCGCACCTCTATTTTACATTTATCTTTTATGTTGTATTATTTTCTGCAATTAGATCATTCTAATTTATATTTTCACTCGCGAATCTCCATTCGCCTTTATATTTTCTGTTTTATTATGTGACACGATAGTATCGCATATCTCTATATTATCAAACTTTTATCTTTTTGTAAATATTTTGTAATAGTTTTTTTGTTATTTAGCCGAATGAATTATAACACAAATTTTACTTTTTCGACACCCCTCATTTACATTTTTTACAAATTCTGTGTCAAACAGAGATTCACAGATGACTTTCCCGTTTCCAGTCCTGTCAGGAAATCTGAATGTCTGCTTTTTCTTGATTTTTTGCAGGAAATCATGTATATTTTCCTTAAACATTTTTGAAAGAATCCATCAATAAGAATTCAGGGAAATACGAAAACTTCCACTGCATATTATTAATAACTAAAAAGGAGTGAAACATTTTGGACTCAGGTATTGTTTTTCAGGCAGCAGCAATAGTGATACTGATCGCTCTTTCATCATTTTTTTCTTCTGCCGAAACCGCTATGACAACTGTAAACAAAATCCGAATACAATCGCTTTCCGAACAGGGAGATAAACGCGCTGTGATTCTGGAAAAAGTAATTTCAGACGCACCGAAGATGCTCAGTGCTGTTTTAATAGGAAACAACATTGTAAATATGTCTGTTTCTTCCCTTATGACCACACTCACTATCAAAGTTCTGGGCAATGCCTATGTTGGAATCGCAACCGGTATCCTGACTCTGCTGATCCTGATCTTCGGTGAGATCACACCCAAGAACATGGCAACAATCCATGCCGAAAAGCTTGCCCTTGCCTATGCCAGAGTAATTTACGGACTTATGGTTATCCTTACTCCCGTAGTATTTATTGTAAATAAAATCACTGCAGGTGTACTTATTCTTTTTCGCGTTGATCCAAACGCAAAAGCAAATGCCATGACTGAACATGAGCTGAGGACTCTTGTTAATGTGGGTGAAAAAGACGGCGTCATTGAGAATGAAGAAAAACAGATGATCTACAATGTATTTGATTTCGGTGATTCCACAGCAAAAGATGTCATGATTCCAAGAATAGACATGACCTTTGTAGATATTAATTCTACTTACGAAGAACTCATGAATATTTTCAGCGAAGATATGCATACACGTTTTCCGGTCTATGAGGACAACACTGATAATGTAATCGGTATTATCAATAT
This sequence comes from uncultured Blautia sp., assembly GCA_905209435.1. The sequence continues at coordinate 3,280 of CAJLTE010000040.1, forward strand.
GAAAGATCTCCTCATCTATCCGAAAGATAAACCATTCTCGATCCGCAATATTCTTCGTGATCCATATTTCACTTATGAATATAAGGCCACTGCGGATCTGATGATCGAAATGCGTAAGGCCTCCGTCAATCTGGCAATTGTTCTTGATGAATACGGTGCCACTGCCGGACTGGTCACACTAGAGGACCTGCTTGAAGAAATTGTAGGTGAAATCCGTGACGAATACGATGAAGATGAAGTCGAAGATATTAAAGAAATCCAGCCAGGAAGAGAATATGCAGTTCAGGGTTCTGCCAAACTTGATGATATCAACGACGAACTTCATATCCATCTGGAATCCGAAGATTATGACTCCATAGGCGGATACATCATTGAACAGCTCGACTGTCTGCCAAAAGAAGGTCAGTCAGTTACACTGGAAAACGGCATCCGCCTTGTTGTTGACTGTCTGGACAAAAACAGAATTGAAGTTGTCCATATCTGGCTTCCCGAAAAAGAGCCGGAACCAAAAGAATAGAAACCAAAATTACCTCTCCAGCATCAGTGAAAATTGTTTCACGATTCTGGAGAGTTCTCCTGTAACGGCATTAATCCCTTCTTCATTCTCTCTCCAGTTCTCTCTGGTAATCCCATCTGCATTCACCGGTACTACATAAAATTCCGTTTCCGGATACAGAAGCTGATAATACATGAGGCATCTTCTGGCATGATAAGACTTGCAGCACAGGATTGCTTTTTTGATCTCTAAGCCTGCATGATCTGTCACCTGTCTGGAATAAATTGCATTTTCGTAAGTAAAGGTTGCATGATCCTCCCGCAGGATTTTTCCCTCCGGCACTTCATTTTTCACAAGTACATCCCTGAGAAATTCCCACTCTGTTTTATATTCCTTATTATAAATGTCCGCTTTCTCCAAAACACCCGAAAACTTTCCACTTACTACACTGTATCTCCCGCTTGGCAGGATCCAGTCAGCCATTCCTGCTTTATAAAGTGTTGCCGCCTGCTCAGCCATCTGCGGATAACCATTTCCGGGTACAAATATAATATCTGATTTCTCCGGCATATTTTCTGCAAAGATAAATTCCTCCGCGTTCTCTAAAAACGTCATATATGCATCGTTCATTATTCGTTAACTCCAATCTTTTGTTTCCTGAATTATAACATATCTCTGCTTATTTCGTTACAATAATCGTGCTATATCCATCATCCCTCAGCCTCTGTTCCATATTCACTGCATTTCCAATCTGCTGGTAAGCCCCTGTCTGAACCTTATAAAATCCATCCTCATGTAAAATAAAAGAAGGATATCCTTTCTCCAGCAGCTCATACAGCATACGGTCTGCATTCTCTCTCTTCCTGAACACACCTGTCTGGACCCTGTAATAAAGCGGTTCTTCTACCGTCTCCTTATCTAAAGTTCCCAGAATCGCATCCGCGATTCCCTGTGCAATGTCGTCAAATTTCTCATCAAACAATTTATTGTCATCATCCGAATTAATAAATCCCGTTTCTATCAAAAGAGCGGGCATTCTGGTGCGTCTGAGTACCACAAGTCCCGGTCTTTCTTTCACCCCAAGCTCCCGGAAACCCACTTCTCCTAAAGCACCCAGGATATTCTCGGCCATCTGATATTTAATCCCACTTTTATCATACACAAGCACTTCAGCTCCATTATACTGATTATCTTTTGGACTGCTGTTTCGATGAAAAGAAATAAAATAATCCACCCCTGCCTGATTCGCAAGCTGTGCTTTTTCAAATGGAGTCTGATAAATATCTGTCGTTCGGGTATAGGAAACATCAATTCCGTTGTTCTTCAGAATCTCCCCCACTGCAAGGGCGAGCCTAAGATTATCATCTTTTTCCTGTCTTCCTTTATATACAGCACCCGGATCCTGACCTCCGTGACCTGCATCCAGCATGATCGAATATGCCATAGTGACACTCTGCCTTTATTCATTTCTTCTGTATAATATATGTAAGGAAAATATTATTGTGCAATCCGCTTGACTTTTAAGCATTAAAGCGTTATACTTTAAACCATTAAAGCCACTTTAATAAGAAAATTATTTATCAGGAGGATATATAAATATGAAAAGAAAAGCATTAGCAATTACTCTTGCGGCAGTCATGGCCATGGGAACATGCGCAGTGACAGCAAGTGCTGCTGACGGAGATACATATACAATCGGTATCTGTCAGCTTGTACAGCACGAAGCTCTTGACGCAGCAACACAGGGCTTCAAAGATGAAGTTACCAAAGAACTGGGCGAAGACGCAGTTACATTTGATGAGCAGAACGCACAGGGTGATTCCAACACCTGTTCAACAATCGTTAACAGCTTTGTTTCCAACAATGTTGACCTGATCCTTGCAAACGCAACTCCGGCTCTTCAGGCTGCAGCAGCCGGAACAAGCGACATCCCGATCCTTGGAACTTCTGTTACAGAATACGGTGTTGCACTTGGACTTGATGATTTCGACGGAACTGTAGGCGGAAATATTTCCGGAACAGCAGACCTTGCACCACTTGACAAGCAGGCTGCAATGCTTAACGAACTCTTCCCGGATGCAAAGAATGTAGGACTTCTCTACTGCTCCGCAGAAGCTAACTCTCAGTATCAGGTAGATACAGTAAAAGACGCTCTGGAGAAACTTGGATACACATGTGAATATTACGCATTCTCCGATTCCAATGACCTGGCTTCTGTTGCAACAACTGCTGCCGATGAAAGTGATGTTATTTATGTTCCTACTGATAATACTGTTGCATCAAACACATCTATTATCTATAACATCTGTATGCCAGCAAAAGTTCCGGTAATTGCAGGTGAAGAGGGAATCTGCAGCGGATGCGGTGTTGCAACACTTTCCATCAGCTACTATGATCTGGGTGTTACAACCGGTAAAATGGCTGTTAAGATTTTAAAAGACGGTGAAGATATCTCCACAATGCCAATTGAATACGCACCAAACTTCACAGAAGAATACAACAAAGATATCTGTGAAGAACTCGGCATCACTGTTCCGGACGATTATGTAGCGATCGGAGAAGCTGCTGATGAAACAGAAGAGGCATCTGATGATGCAGACGCAGCAGACGAAGCTGCTGGTGAAACTGCAGATGATGCAACTGAAGAAGCTGCTGAATAATTCTGAACAAAATTTAACTTATATGCGATCAGCGGGAAAGGCATTTATGCCTCTCTCGCTTTTCGCGTCTCAACAGGAGGAAATTACAAATGCAAATTATGACATTAATAGCTGCGCTTCCCGGTGCAGTCGCACAGGGTCTGATCTGGGGAATCATGGCGATCGGAGTTTATCTTACATTCCGTATTCTGGATATCGCGGACCTTACCGTTGACGGTACTATGTGTACCGGCGGTGCAGTGTGTATTATGATGATGCTCTCCGGACATAACGTCTGGGTCTCTATGCTGGCAGCCACTCTCGCCGGAATGCTTGCCGGTCTTGTAACAGGAATTTTTCACACATTTATGGGAATCCCTGCAATCCTTGCCGGAATCCTGACACAGTTATCCCTGTATTCCGTCAACTTAAAGATTATGGGAAAAGCCAACCAGGCGATCAATGTTGACAAATATAATCTGCTGGTTTCCCTGCGCCATATTAAGAATACATCACTTTCCAAGAACACAATCTTTATTGTAGCAGTTATGTGCATCGTTCTCATCGCTGTTCTCTACTGGTTCTTTGGAACAGAGCTTGGATGTTCTCTCCGTGCAACAGGATGTAACCCGAATATGTCCCGTGCACAGGGTATTAACACAAATATGAACAAAGTTCTCGGACTTATGGTTTCCAACGGTCTGGTAGGACTTTCCAGTGCACTTCTTGCACAGTATCAGGGATTCGCAGATGTCAACATGGGACGTGGTTCCATCGTTATCGGTCTGGCTGCAGTCATTATCGGTGAAGCAATCTTCGGTCGTATTTTCCGCAACTTTGCGCTTCGCCTGACAGCTGTTATCCTTGGTTCTATTCTGTATTATCTGGTACTTCAGGTTGTTATCTGGATGGGTATTGACACAGACCTTCTGAAAATGCTGTCAGCCATCGTGGTTGCCCTCTTCCTCGCATTCCCATACTGGAAAGGCAAATACTTCAATAAACCAGTAAAAAGGGGAGGTAAATAATCATGCTGGAACTTAAAAATATCTACAAAACTTTTAATCCGGGTACCATTAATGAGAAACGTGCCCTGAACGGACTGAACCTGAAACTGAATGAAGGTGATTTCGTAACTGTCATCGGTGGAAACGGTGCCGGTAAATCTACTATGTTAAATGCTGTTGCAGGAACCTGGCCTGTTGATGAAGGTCAGATCCTGATCGACAATATCGATGTTACCAAACTTTCCGAGCACAAACGTGCTGCATATCTCGGCCGTGTATTCCAGGATCCTATGACAGGTACTGCAGGTACCATGGGTATCGAAGAAAATCTCGCCCTCGCAAAGCGCCGCGGAAAAGCCCGCCTTCTCCGCCCGGGAATCACAAAAGCAGAACGTGAAGAATACAAAGAGCTGTTAAAGGTTCTCGGCCTCGGTCTGGAAGACAGACTTACCTCCAAAGTAGGTCTTCTCTCCGGCGGTCAGAGACAGGCCCTCACTCTTCTTATGGCGACTCTTCAGAAACCAAAGCTTCTGCTTCTGGATGAGCATACAGCAGCCCTTGACCCTAAAACCGCTGCCAAAGTTCTGGAAATTACAGATATGATCGTAAACCGTGATCACCTTACAACTCTGATGATCACCCACAACATGAAAGACGCCATCGCACATGGAAATCGTCTGATCATGATGATGGAAGGTAAGATCATCCTGGATATTCAGGGCGAAGAAAAGAAGAAACTGACCGTCAAAGATCTCCTGGATCAATTTGAACGTGCCAGCGGAGAAGAGTTCAGTAATGACTCCGCTCTGCTTGGATAATTATAAAAAATAATTACATAGAGCATTTCTTTTATTATGAGAGCACGCTTTCACAGGTGCTCTCATATTTGTTTTTATATCGGATTCCCTTTATTCCTCATTCTCTAATGAGGTCACACAAATAAATTTATGCGTTTCCCGATTATACTGATAAATTCTTGATGTCAAGTAATCTTCTTTTGGTGTAGCCTCTTTAATCGTATCTTGCAGGACACACTGCAGATCCTCGGGTTCTACAAATTTGTCGTTATGAATCATCACCTCATGTACACTGGTAAACACCATATAAAAGTCAGAATCCAGCATATACGCCAGCTGTTCTGCCACTCCCGGCAGGAATACTGCAACTGCACCATTTGTCTTTTTCGTAGTACTCAGACAATTTCCCATGGCATCTTTTTTCAATTCGCATTTATCTCCCAGATTCATAAAACTCTCGCCCTCATATTCCGGATTAAAGATCATCTGCTCCCATCTGTAAATCCTCGGCGGGCTCATAAAATAAGTATTAAGAAGAGCTTCCTTAAACACCTCATCAGAGTCTTTTCCCCACTGTTCCAACATTCCCAGGCGGATCTTTGTACTTGTCACACAACCTTCATATTCTGTAACCTTCATATAAAGGACCAGTGCGATATCGCCCAAAGTCTTATAAACTGCATCCTGCAGATCTGCCGCATACTTATCTGCATTTAACAGACGGATAAACAAACGCGGCTTTGTTTTTTCATAATCTTTGATCACTCTGGTTTTTTCATAAATGTCAGCCTTCCTGATTCGATTCAGATCATCTGTAATCTCCGACATAATCTCTTCAAAAGAACTGCCATTCTCATAGGACTTAAACAATTCCTGTGTATAAAGCCCACAGACCTCCCAGGCATCGTCATGCTCTGCAAACTTTACCAACAGTCTGTCTCCTACAGGCGCAAACCTCCCGCCTTCTTTCTCAAAAGAAATATTCTCTCTTGGAATTCCTGTAGCCTCGTAAATACCAATCTCCAGTTTCTCTACGAATGTTTCATAGTCTTTCTGCATATTCAGTTTCCTTTCTTACTTTGAAAATAATGCGGGCAGGACGCCCTGATTTGAATGTTGATCCCCTTCACGGGTAAAAGAAAATAAGGGAGCGAAAGCCCCCTTAAGAGTCGCTGTAGACATAGTATAGAATAGTCCCAGCCATTTGTAAAGAAAATTCCATCGACAAAACTTATTACAGTTTTTTTATATCTTTCAGATATTCCAGAAAGGCTTCACATCCCTCCACCACATCTGAATATGTGACATTAAACCCTCCTGTATACCACGGGTCTGCAATATCTCTCGGATTCTTGCTGTAATCCAGAAGAAGTTTCACTTTTCCCTCTGGATCTGATTTCAGTATTCTTAGCATATTTTTCAGATTCCAGTGATCCATGCCGAGAATATAATCATATTTGTCATAGTCTGCCTTCGTCAGCTGCACTGCACGCTTTCCCCTGCAGCTGATTCCATGCTTCGCAAGCTCCTCTCTCGCCGGAGGATAAACCGGATTCCCGATTCCATTCCAGATTTCCTCAGTGCTGGTTGCTGCGGACGCAATGTAAAACTGGTCTGAAAGACCTTGCTTTGAGACCATATCTTTAAATATAAACTCGGCCATTGGGGAGCGACAAATATTGCCGTGGCACACGAATAAAACTCTTATCATTACCTTAAAACTCCTTAAAACACTGTATTTACGCCACTTGCGGGTATTTTTTGATAAATTAATTGGTAATTTTTTTACACATCTTATCACAATTAATACTTGTAACGTATCCGAAAAGCCTATAATTGATCATATTTTGCAGAACTTCCCTTTGCCTTTTCCACTGGATACTTTGCTTCATTCATTGTCATCTTCATATTCACAATCTCATCTGCATCTAGCTCCAACTTATCTAACAAATTCTGACTATAAACCATAACATCTGCCAGTTCCTCTTTAATATGCTGCAAATCATATCCTTCGTCTGACCACTGAAAACACTCTAAAAGTTCTGCCGCTTCAATTACAATTGATTTTGCAAGATTGGCCGGAGAATGGAACTGATCCCAATCTCTGTCCTCTGTAAATTTTCTAATTCTATCTATTGTTTCCTGTTTCATAATTTCTCCTTTATTTTGCTGCTTCTAACAATGCTGCCTGAAGTTCCGGATCACATGCATATATGTACATTCCATTAACTCCACGTGTCATTAATACTCTTACCTCATGCTGAATCAACATCTCTCCAAATTTCTGTTTTGTTCCGTCTGATAATGTCCTATTTCGTATTGCCTTTTCATTATGGCTTGCTGACGGATCAAATACTATTTTTCCATCACGATATTTCACTGACGGACCAAGAATAACTCCTGCATAATTAAGATCAAATCCCTGAATTGTAAATGTTGATCCTACTTCATTAAGTGTCTGAGGCTGTTCTGCCCATGCCAATTCCTTTATATTTCGTTTTGCTTTTCTTGTAAGTGTTGACTCCAGCTCTCGATTCCAGGGTTTGTGCCACTTTCCAATTGTCACTTCCCAATACTTTCTAATTCTATCTTCCGGTTTACGATTTGAACTATATTCCCAATCATAGGTTGCAATCACTCTTGATAACGCTGACTCTTTTCTATTTGCTTTTTTCTGAATCTCCAGATCAAGCAATTCTGGTTTATCAAATATTTTAATAGTATAGCTACCAGATGTAGCTGGAATTTTCTTTAACTCTCTTTTCTTTGTAAAAGAGTCAATCCAATCCATTGTTTCAGAATCTGCCTGCACACGAAGTTGTTTATCTAATACAATATAATTGTTCGTTGCCTTCGCTTGATTTCTATACTGTTCAAGAATGTGTGATTCCCAGAACTGCTCTGTTGTAAGAATCTGATTTTCATCAAACATTACCACTGTCACACGAGCTCTATCCATGATGTCTTTCAACTGATTCTCACCGCGATATGACTGCTTTCCTTGTGTAAGAAGCAAATGTGCTTCATCGATAAATGCCACATCAATAGGATCATCCTCTGAATGATTATTGATAAAAGTTGTAGGTTTACTTACAACCTTTCCATATTTCGCTGTTAGCCCAAGCTTCTCTGCAATCTGCTCATATACAGTAATTTGTTCATCATGATTAACAAGCAAATAGCATTTTAAACCTTTGTTACTTTCTTCTGCCTGACAATATAATTCATAAAATGTACTACTGTTTAAAACTGTCTTTCCAGTTCCAGCTTCTCCATCTATAAAAATCAATTGCTTTGTTTCTCTATTTTCAAGTGCTTTTGATACTTTTTGTATAATCAGTTCTCTAGCCTTTTTCTGTTCTTTAGTAAGCTTATGAAGTGGTGATGCTTTATATATTGCAGAATCCTTTATTACACTTTCTGATGGAAATAAATTCTTATTTTCTTTTCTAAGTCCTCTCCAAATTTTGCGAAATATTTCATCAAATTCCTCCATGGGGTAATAACTTGTCTGAGGATTATCTCTTAAATTATATACATGTTTCACACATTCTACGCTCATCATATAATGCATCAATCGATTCTCTATATCAAGAGTCAGGGATTTATTAAAATGCTCATGTCCAATAATAAAAAGTCTTGCATCTTTTTGTAATAACTTATTTTGCCATTTTAATTTATCAGAAGCTGCATCGTAATGTTGACGAGTTCTTCTAAAAATATCATTCGATTCACCAACATATATTTCAAAATCTCCAGACTGCCGCCAGTTGTGAATGTACACTGTAGGGAAATTCATTATAATATTTTGTGTTTTTTCGTCTTCTGCCGGCAATAATACTGTCTCAAAGAAGTCCAACGCATCTTGATTATCTTCAATTTGCTTAATAATTGGCTTTGCCACACTGCTCATATTTCCAGCCTTTCTTTGGTTATGTACTTTAAGTATATTTTATTCGATGCCTCCATAGAAATTCTTAACGTTTTTATTATAGCATAGCAATAACCATCTTACCATAATGAATGTTCTGGCTATTCAGCAACCAATTTTTACAGTTTTCTTGATTTAATATAAAATATATTTTCCAGTAACACTCTTTTCATTTTGTGCCACCTGTTCCGGCCTTCCTGCTGCTACAATTCTGCCGCCGGCTTCACCTCCGCCGGGTCCCATATCAATGATATAATCTGCATTGCGAATCACATCTAAATCATGCTCAATTACAATCACTGTTGCCCCATTATCCACAAGAGTCTGAAATACCTGCAGTAATGTCTCAACATCCAGCGGATGCAGTCCAATCGTTGGTTCATCAAAAACAAACACTGAATCCGACTGGCCTTTTCCCATCTCACTCGCAAGTTTCAGCCGCTGTGCCTCGCCGCCTGACAGACTCGGCGTTTCTTCTCCCAAAGTCAGATAACCAAGTCCCAGATTTGCCAGTGTTTCCAATCTCTGATGTACGATCTTCAGATTTTCAGTTGCTGACAGCGCTGTATTAACATCCATCTCCATCATCTGCGGCAGAGAATATCTTTCTCCCTTTTTATTCTCATAATAAATCTGCCATGCCTCTTTTCCATAACGGGAACCGCCGCACTCCGGACACGGAACATCCACATCAGGCAGAAACTGTACATCAAGGCTGATTTGTCCCGTTCCGTCACAGACAGGACAACGCAGTTTTCCTGTATTATAAGAAAAATCTCCGGCTTTGTAGCCTGCATTTTTCGAATCTGCTGTTTTTGCATAAATTTTTCGAAGTTCATCATGAACATTTGTATAAGTTGCCACTGTTGACCGGACATTAATTCCTATTGGAGATGCATCAATAAGCTTTACATGTGAAATACTTTCAGCAGAATTCTCTGTAAAAATATTCTTCACATGGTTTGGCAGCTTTGTGCCATTGATCATTGCTTCCAATCCGGGGATCAGGCTTTCCAGAACCATTGTGGTTTTTCCAGAACCGGAAACTCCTGTCACAACTGTCAGTCTTCCCTTTGGAATGTCAACTTCCAGCGGCTTTACTGTATGAATCGAATCTGTAGAAAGATGTATCGTTCCAAACGCAAACGTCTCTTTCTCATCTGCCTGTTTCCTTACTCTGGTATCTGCTTTTCCGGACAAAAACGGACCTATCATTGATTTCGGATTATCTGTAATCTCTTTAATACTTCCTTCTGCAATTACATATCCTCCGCCAGCGCCGGCCTCCGGTCCCATTTCAATAATCCAGTCAGACTCTGAAAGGATCTGTGTATCATGATCCACAAGCAGTACAGAATTCCCATCTGCAACCAGATCATGCATGACTGCGTTTAATCCTTCAATATTAGATGGATGAAGTCCTATAGACGGCTCATCCAGCACATACAGGACTCCTGTTGTACGATTACGCACTGCCCTTGCAAGCTGCATTCTCTGTCTCTCTCCTGTAGATAAAGTAGCTGCCGCACGGTCAAGAGTCAGATAAGAAAGTCCCAGATCCATCAGCCGTTTTGCCACAGTCTGAAATGATTCACAGATGCTTTCTGCCATCGGGCGCATCTCTTCAGGTAACGAATCCGGCACCCCTTTCACCCACTCAACCAGTTCCTCCAGCGTCATTTTACAGGCATCTGCCAGACCGATTCCACGTATCCTCGGTGCTCTTGCTTTCTCAGAAAGTCTGCTGCCGCGACATTCCGGACAGATTTCTTCTTTCAGAAATTTTTCTACACGCTTCATTCCTTTCTCATCTTTTACCTTTGCAAGAGCATTCTCTACTGTATAAACCGCATTAAAATAAGTAAAATCCAGTTCTCCTGCCTGATTGGACTTCTTTGCCTTATAAAAAATATGTTTCTTCTCTGCAGGTCCGTGGAATACAATTTCTTTCTCCGCATCCGTCAGCTCGCGAAACGGCACATCCGTGCGCACGCCCATTTCACGGCACACATCTGTCATCAAAGACCACATCAGACTGTTCCACGGTGCAACTGCACCATCATCTATACTGATAGAGTCATCCGGTACAAGTGAATCCAGATCAACCGTTCGCACCATTCCCGTTCCTCCACATCTTTGGCAGGCGCCCTGTGAATTAAATGCAAGCTCCTCCGCACTGGGTGCTGTCACACGTTCTCCACATTCCGGACAAATAATCTCCTGTTCTGCGGCCACATTCAAAGATGGCGGAACATAATGACCATTCGGGCATCGATGAGATGCAAGTCTGGAATACATAAGACGAAGACTGTTCAGAAGCTCCGTCCCCGTTCCAAAGGTACTCCGAATCCCCGGTACTGCCGGACGCTGATGCAATGCCAGTGCAGCCGGAACATATAGTACTTCATCCACCTGTGCTTTCGCCGCACCTGTCATTCGCCTCCTTGTATAAGTAGAAAGCGACTCCAGATATCGCCTGGAGCCCTCCGCATACAGCACACCCAATGCCAGCGATGACTTACCTGAACCTGACACACCGGCGATTCCTACGATTTCATTTAATGGGACATCCACATTGATGTTCTTTAGATTATGTACCCTTGCACCACGGATTTTAATATGAGTTGGGGCTTTGTTATTTCCAGTTTCATATGACATAATTTCGTTTCCTTTTATCACTGTTATATTTTCTGCTCAACCAAATAACTGCTCCGCAGTTTATCAGAAAGAGCTTGCACTCTTCCTGATACAAGCAAGTCCCCACCCACTGCTTATTGCTTTTCGCAATTGAAGCAGGGGACTACTTGATTTGGTTAAATCACAACATCTGAAAAATCAATATTTTCTCTCTTCCATCATTCCCATCAAATAAATCCCTGCAGTCAATTTCATCCTCGAACATCAGGTATTCCTGCGTCATCAGATAACTGACATACTCATCCGATGGATAATAGAAAAACAGCTCTATCTCTCTCGGATTCTCATAATAGGATTCCTGAATCCTGGCCAGTACTTTCTGTAGAATTTCTACAGAAAAAGGATTGAAAAAATAGCATTTTGTCGCTTCCGCAGGTACCGGATAATTCTCTGCACAAGTCATAACAAACGAAGTTCTCGTACCTGAAACTGCATGATTCTGATTCTCCTGTACGGCTTTATAAATCCGCTCATCATATTCAATTCCTACAGATTTACATCTGGTTTGATAAGAAAGATAAAAACACACCCGCCCTTTACCGGTTCCATAATCCAGCAGGGTATCCCCTTTCCTGAGCAGCCCGCTGTTAGCCAGGCGCTCCAATACACGATATGGTGTTGGTTCGTATGGAAATCGGTATTGATCCGAATGCGAATCATCTCTGCCACTTGTTTTTATTCTTAAAAGTTTGTCCCATTTTGCTTCGCACATCTTACATTATTATCCTTTAAATATTTTATTATATAATTTGTCGAATGTATTTGTTATAATAAACTATAAAACATATTGATGTCAGGGTCAAAAGATATTTTAACCCTGATATCAGCGTATTATAAACCAGGAGGGAAAAATGTCAAAAAAAGAAACCAGTTTTACAGAAGGTCCTGTCTTCCAGTCTTTGCTTCAGTTTGCTATTCCGGTACTTGGCGCATTGATCCTGCAGGCAGCATACGGCGCGGTAGACCTTCTGATCGTTGGCAAATTCGGAAATGCCTCAAGTATTTCCGCAGTAGGAACCGGCAGTTCCTTTATGCAGATGGCTACTTTTATTATTACAAGTCTTGCAATGGGCTCTACTGTAGTCATCGGACATCATATCGGAGAACAAAAACCAAAAGAAGCAGGAAATGCAGTTGGAACAACCATTATACTTTTTCTGATTATTGCAGTTGTCATGACATTTGTACTTGAATTCGCTGCCAGTGGAATTGCACATTTATTACAGGCACCGGCCGAATCCTTTGACAAGACGATTCTCTATATCAGGATCTGTTCTGCCGGAATTGTTATTATCATTGCATACAACGTAATCAGCGGTGTACTGAGAGGTGTGGGAAACGCAAACCTTCCGCTTCTGTTCGTGGGCATTGCCTGCGTAGTAAATATCATCGGAGATTTACTTCTGGTCGGGGCATTTCATATGGATGTGGCAGGTGCTGCTATTGCAACTGTCTTTGCACAGTTTGTTTCCGTTGTCTGTTCCGTTGCCGTACTAAGGAAACAACATATGCCAATTAAATTCTCCAGAGAACAGTGCAGGATTTATAAAGATGAACTGAAAAAAATCCTGAACGTAGGTGTTCCGATCGCATTACAGGAAACAACCGTTCAGATTTCATTTCTTGTGGTAAATTCCGTTATCAACCAGATGGGACTTATGCCTTCCGCAGGGTATGGAATTGCTCAGAAAATTGTTTCCTTTATTATGCTGGTACCGTCTTCTGTTATGCAAAGCGTTTCTGCATTTGTCGCTCAGAATATCGGAGCCGGGAAAAAGGAACGGGCATGGAAAGGTTTTTATACAGCTATCATTACAGGATGTTCCGTAGGAATTATTATCTTTATGGCCGGATTTTTCGGCGGCGGATTTCTTTCCTCTTTCTTTACGAACGACTCGGAAGTTATCGCACAGAGCGCAGCCTATCTGAAAGGCTTCTCCGCAGATTGCATACTGACCTGTGTACTGTTCAGCAGTATCGGATATTTCAATGGATGTGGAAAAAGTATTCCTGTTATGATCCAGGGAATCACTTCCGCATTCTGCATCAGAATTCCGGTTTCCATCATTATGTCAAGACTGCCGAATACGTCCCTGACTTATGTCGGAATGGCAACACCGATCACAACCGTATACGGAATCATCTTCTTTATCATCTGCTTCCGGCTCTTAAATAAAAAATCTACACATTGAATTTCCCGGACAGCAAATGTGCATCAGACCAGAATTACTGGAGCTGATGCACATTTTTATTTATATCATAAAAAGAGGTTAGGATCAAAAGGTATTTTGACCCTAACTTGATATCTACGAATTGCTCCGCTGCTAAGCAGCTCCCGCAATTCTCATAGAAAATTACAAATAAGAAACCGTCTCAGATAATTCCTTTCTGGAATCATGGTTTGCAAGAGGTCCTGCTCCTTCTGCTGCATAGCCGAGATCCAGGATCATGAGAATTTCCTCATTCTCCGGTAGATTCAGCTCTTTTGCCAGCTCTTCAGGATTGAAAAAATTAATCCAGCAACTGTCTACACCAGCATTTGCCGCAGCCAGAATCATATGTGTTGCCACAATTGTAGCATCCTCTATGCCAGAATCTCTTTTTTCACCCGGATAAGTAAATACATGATTGCCGTCAAATGCAACCACTATACAGGTAGATGCTCCATATCGACAAGGAGTAGCTTTATCAATCTTGCTCAATCCTTCCTCAGACTGGACTACATAAATTTTCTGTTCCTGTAAATTCTTAGCTGTCGGAGCAAGCCGTCCGGCTTCCAGAATTGCATTTAATTGTGCATCATCCACCTTACGTCCGTCAAATTTTTTGCAGGAATATCGTTTTTCAATTACTTCTGTAAATTCCATAACTGGTCCTCCTTAAATTTATGTTATTCTTATTATACCACTCACACGGTCAAGCGGATAAAATCATCCGCTTCGCTACTTGCTGTTTCCTGCTTCTATGAAAATTATATAAGAATTCCGGACAAATGATCCACCTCATGCTGTACAATCTGCGCTGTCCAGCCGGATAATTTCTGCCGCTGCTTCTTCCAGCCAAAATCGTAATATTCCACTTCGATATTCTGATATCTGACAGTCTTACGAACTCCATCCAGTGACAGACATCCTTCTTCCGTTTCAAAAGGCTCACTCTTTGAAACAATGACCGGATTGAACATTACAATATCGACAAATCCCATATTTACGATAATAATATTCTTCTTCACTCCGATCATATTCGCTGCCATTCCGACACATCGTTCTCTGTTAGCTCTTAATGTATCCATCAGATCTCTTCCGATCTGAAGATCTTCCTTTGTTGCTGCTTCTGATTTCTGTGAGAGAAATAACGGATCTCTCATAATATTTTTAACCATTTGCTTTGAATTCTCCTTCGTGTTAAAACTGTAAAACCTGCCTGCTATCCGCTCCTGCTTTTTTGAACTCTGAATTTGTAAATTCTATTTTATCCGGTATGATTTTGATCAGATTCATTGGATGTGGAAGTTTCTTTAAAGCAGCTACAGGAATCTTGCGAAGCTCAGCCGCATGAACATATTCTTCCGAAAAATACTCCGGCATTACAGCTTTTCCTGTCACCTGCATTCCTTTTAAATTGCCAAACCCCTGATACTTATCAAATATAACAAGACATACATTCTTATTTTTCTCCAATGCCGCAAACTTCTCACCGCCTTCAGAAAAAATCCAGAACGCACCATCATGATAACTATATTCCACAGGCGTACAACGCACAAATTCTCCCGCTCCGGTTGCAAGTGCACAGGTGTTATTCTCCTGAATATAAGCATCTATTTCTTTTTGCAGAGTTTCACGATCCACCTTTACAGCCTGGGCATCTTTCTGCTTCCAATACTCCGCTGCCTGAATATATTCCTCATGGGTAAGATCATGTTTTTTCTTATTTACTTTTTCTGCGTCACTCATTGTCCACACCTCTGTTTTTTATATTTTTTAATCAACCACTTCTGATCTATACATTTCACATCATCATCAAAACGGATATGAAGATGAACTCCGCCAGACCTCGGATTAATCTTTTCTACAATTCCATTTCCGAATTTCGGATGTGTGACGCTGTCTCCAATCTTATATTGAACAACTTCGTTCTTTTCCTTCTGCGCTTTCTGCAGACGTTGATAAGTATCCCGGATCGGCACTGTCTTATCATGAATCCGACTCTTTAAAACATTGTCATAATTGTGATCCATCAGCGCTTCCCCTGCCTTATAATACGGTGTCGGAGCGGCTCCTATAAGAGAACAACAATATTTCCAAGCACTTCCATGTGTTCCTGCCTGCCATTTATACTTTTCAGGTATCTGCATATTGTATTGCATGTAATGTGCGTACTCATGCTTAAATAAATCAATACGATCTTCTTTTGACAATGGATTCTTCACTCCATATGCAATAAAGAGCAGTGAAAAATGAAAATGCTCATCTTCATGGGCACTCTGTCTCGTGTAAGAGCCCAAGGAATCTGTGTCAAATCCAAATGTCACTGGTACTTTCGCACCATTCAAATGAAACTTCCGGTCCAGTTCTTTATACAAATTCTGTATTAATGCTGTCAAAATCGGAATTTCCTTCTGCAAACGCTGCCGCAGGAACTGGTTTTCCTGGTCATAATAAGTCATTATTTAACGTTTCCTCGTTTTCTTAAATTAGTAATTAATGCAAATGCTGTACCAAAGAATCAAAAACTTTTAAATATCCATTTGCATACATATGAACCCCATCAATCGCATACTCTGTTTTTTGTTCACCATTTTTATCAACAAGATGGATATTACAGTCCAGATAATTACATCCAAAAGATTCTGCGATTTCCCTAAGTTCTTTGTTGCATCGTTCAATATTCTCCGGCGTCCGTAGTTTCATCCACTCTATGGATTCCGCAGTTTGCCATGGAAGATGAAGATTTGCCATGGAAGATGAAGATTTGCCGGATAGAAAGCCATCACATAAACTTCCGGTTTATCCAGCTTTTCATATATAATTTCCAGAATTTTTCTATAATTATCCATTAAGTGAGCAAACCATTGATCATCAAAATGTTTTTCTGTGATGTCATTTGTTCCAATATTAATAAAAATCCTTGATGGCTCCAAATCCAAAAGCAATGTATGAATATATTCCAGAAATTCATCTGTATTTAAGCCACCAACACCACGATTATAAACAACTTCTTCAATTCCCCTGCTTCTGGCGATTTCACAGATAGGAAACATTTCCATAAGAGATGATCCTGTAAAAAGAGTCTTTCCTTTTAGTACAATCTGATTTAAATAGTCATAGTTCTTTATTTTCCGCTTTTGTTCTTCAGTCATTGTTCCACCTATTTCCTTTTCTCTGCTTTTGACAGTTCCTAGCAATGGTCAGTCTACAATACTAGAAATAATTTTATCTACTTTGGTTATCAATCGACATCTGCCGAATAATTTCCTGTAAACAAGCCTCTATTGCCCTTTGCTGATAATCAGGATGTATCTTTCTTGCCGCTTCACAATAATCGGAAATAGCTTTAACCATATCATAAATATTTTTTTGCTGTTCCATATTTCTCTGATTTTCCAGTTGCTGTATATAAGCTTGTTCAAAATATCTAGGATTAAAAATATTATATGGATAATTTTCCAAATACATTAGTTGTATCCTCCTCATGAAATCATAGTTATCAATCCCATTCCATTTTTATCTTCTCAACTAATCCCTGATCTGCCGGTAACCAGTCTACACTATCCAATTCATTTTTCGTAAGCCATTTCGCAGCTTCATGTTCCTTTAAAATCAGATTTCCACTAATAACTTCTGCCCAAAAACAGTCCATGGATAAATGAAATGCAGGATAATCATATTCTACACAATCAATTTTTCTTCCAACTTCAATTTCTGTATCCAGTTCTTCTCTAATCTCTCTGGCAAGTGCAGCTTCCGGAGTTTCACCAGGCTCAACTTTACCACCAGGGAATTCCCATCCGTCCTTAAATTCTCCATACCCACGCTGTGTCGCAAAAATTTTATCGCCATCTTTTATCACTGCTGCTACAACCTTAATTGTTTTCATGTTATTTCTTCTCCTCAGTTATAATCTTACTTTCCAGATATCTAAGCAAATCCTCTCTAACTGCATGATGCATCTTCACAGTCACTTTGGAAATATCTTTCCATCTTCCATTGTTGTCTTTTTTCTTATCACCGGTAACATCTACTATATCAAAAGTTCCCATGTAATAGAAACTGGTTTCTGCATCGCTTTTCTTGACCAAAAGATGTTTCCTCTCAGCTCCCAAAACATCTTTCATATATCCACTTTCCGGTCCTTTTCCAATCTGAGAATCCCATTTAAAAATCATATTGTCAGTAAACACATCTGCATAATCTGGTTTACCATCCGCATACAACTTCTCTTCACTCTCAGCGCCAACCTTATGGTAAGTTACAAAAATAAAGACATCATTGTCAATTCGCTTCATTCCATACATTGTTGAAGACAAATCTTTTCCACAATTCATCAAAAAACTCACATCACGTCGAGAATATTTTTCATACAGAACAAATAAACTGCTGCCTCTCTTTTCAACGCTATATTTATCTTCATATCGCTTTAAACCTACATCCACAAGATCCTTCATCTGTTTACAAAATTCTACATGCTTTAATCTCTCTGTATAGCTTTGCATCCTTCTAATCATTTTGTCCGTATCAGCTTCCAGAATTTCAATATTTTTAAAGCGTTTATATTCCTCTTCCTTACTTACAAAATGACCTTCAAGAACATTAATTGCATTGTCTAAGATCTTTTTGTCTGTAACTGAATATTTCTGTTTCATCGTTTCTATAAAAGAATCTCCGGAAATACTTTCTTCTTCAAACAGACTCTTTAATATTTCCAGTTCATATGGTCTGACACCACTCAACACTGTTTTTGAAACATATTCCAATGTTAGTTTTTCCTGCTCAGACATTTTTCCTGTATAAGTTTCCGCCTCTACAACACATAAAAAATCCTGATAAGTTTTATATTCTCCTATAATTACAAGGGGATCCACCTCACCATTTTCGTAAAAGTCCATTAAATATGGAACTCTGCCCAAACGATCCTTTAATATTGCATAGCTTTCACGTATAATAGCCTTTACTCCACGAATTTTATCAATAGAATGAAATATTTTCTCCTTGGAAATTTCATCAAAATGAATCGTTGATGCTCCCGGAATTGTATTATTTCCACTAATTACATATTTACGAATTGTATCCGAGTTATAACTTCGATCACCCGAAAGGGCAACAGGAATCATAAAGTTATTTCTGTAATTTCCAATAAAATCCAAAACCACTACATATTCTTTATTTTCGGCCTTACGCAATCCTCTTCCTAATTGTTGGATAAACACAATCGGAGACTCTGTTGGTCTAAGCATGATAACCTGATTAATTTCCGGCACATCAACACCTTCCGAAAAAATCTCTACAGACAGAATATAGTCTAATGCATCTTCCGACTCGTCTCCTGCAAGACGCTCAATAGCAGCTGCTCTGGCATCTTCAGAATCACTTCCGCTAAGTACTAACGTTCTCCACCCTTTTTCATTAAACTTCTTTGACAGCTCTCTTGCCTCATCAATCCGACTGCAGAATATCAGCCCTTTTACTCGTTCTCCTGAATATCCGAAGAACTTCGCCTGCTCCATCACTTTACATACACGCTCATCAGATGTCAAATATCGAAAATTCTCAACCTTTTCTTTCACTGATTTTCCGCTATCAGTAACTTTGTCTAAATCAGTAATTCCAAAGTAATGGAACGGGCACAACAAATCTTCTTTCATTGCATCCTGTAAACGAATTTCGCAGGCAATCTGATGATTAAAAATCTCATAGATATTTCTGCCTTCCAGATTATCATCACGCTTATCCGGTGTTGCTGTCATTCCCAGCCATAATTCCGGTGTAAAATACTCCATGACTTTCTTATAACTATTGGCAGCACTATGATGTGCTTCATCAATTATAATCGCATCAAAAGCATCTCTGTCATATCTCCCGAGAAGCTCTGTCTTACTCATAGACTGAATCGTAGCAAAAATGAAATCCGCATCATAATCCTGATATTTTCCAGTTATCATTCCCATGGACACCTTTCCACTGAAAACTTTCCTGTAAGACTTCAATGCCTGCTTCGCAATCTGTCCGCGATGTACCAGAAATAGCACTCTTTTAAATTCCAACTCACGCATGGCAAATGCAGATGCATAAGTTTTACCTGTTCCAGTAGCTGAAATCAACAATGCACGATTCTGACCATTTTTCAATATCTTTCTTAGATTAGTAATAAACTTTACCTGCATTACATTTGGTATTAAACGATACTTTTCCAGGGAAGGAATTTCTTCACTTCGGGCAATTTCCCTCTGCTTCTTAATGATCTGATATCTTTCCCGGTATCTCTCATAAAAAGCTTCATAATCAAGAGCATATCTGCTATTCCAGAGCACATTAAATTCTTCAATAATCTCCTGTGCCACCTCACCCTTCTCTGTCGAAATGATACGAGTATTCCATTCTCTGTTGGTAGTAAGTGCAGTTTTGGTCATATTGGAACTGCCTATAATAATTCTATATATCTCATCCTTTTTGAATATGTATCCTTTAGCATGAAATCCCTCTCCCGCTGCATCTACATCATACATCTTTAGTGTAATATTTGAAAAAGCATTCAGCTTTTCCAAAGCTTTCGGTTCACTAAAATTCAAATAGTTTGTTGTAAGAATTTTGCCCTTAATTCCTTTTGCTTCCAATTCACGCAACGTCTGAAGCAAAGGCGTAATTCCACCCAATGTAATAAATGCAACACTAATCTGGAATTGGTCACATGCCAGCAACTCATCTTCAATAGAAGATAATACTTTCTTACCTTCTTTATAATTATTTGAAACAAATTGCGGCCTATACGCAAGATTAGAAGCAACTGTTTCGTTTATGTATGCTGTTTCTAATCCACTGTGTAGCTCCTGTAACTTTTCCTGCATCATCTTTGTATCCTTCTTTTGTTTATTCAAAAATAGTCCTACGATATATCAATTATTCTAGGTAGTGGTTACGTGATCAGATATCTGGCAATGTTTATCAGATGATCAGACACGGCAACTTCCAAACCTTTATCCTCAATCAAAAATAGCTTCATGTTACCAAAATTTTTAATTAAAATAATGATAACATGAAACTATTTTAGCGTAAAGTTGAAAACCATATTCTCTCTAATTTTCGTAAGACACACCATTATCCCAAAATTGATCACAAGATAGATCTATTTCATCATTTACTTTGCATAAATTGAACCAACAATCTTTTCCCGTAATGTGCACGGCAAAATTCTACACAAGAAACTCAACACTTTATACTTAGCACCAGCTACACAAATTGGTGCACAATTCTTTTTCTGTGCAATCCGTGCAATATATGTACCAATAACCTCCGGTGACATCCCACTCTGCTCATCTTTCTCCATCTGGCTGACACTGCGTGAAATACGGCCGCCGTATTTATTATCACCTAAAGCTGTCTTTTGTCTGGCCTGTGTAAAACCGGTATGAATATCTCCAAGTTCTACTGCTGTTACCCTGACACCATAAGGACTTACCTCATTATCAAGCGCACAGGAATAAGAAGACACTGCTGCTTTACTGGCTGAATAAAATGCCTGAAACGGAATATGTGCCACTGCTGCCACAGAACTGATATTGACAATATGTCCTCTGTGCTGTCTGCGCATAGAAGGAAGAACCGCTCTGCTTACATTGACAGTTCCAAAAAAGTTTACATCAAATTGTGATTTCGCCTGTTTTAACTCTGTAAATTCCACCGCTCCGGAAATACCAAAACCTGCGCAATTTACAAGGATCTCGATACTCTCTCTTTCCAAAAGAATCTGCTCAACAGCTGCCTGCACGGAATCCTCATCCGTCACATCCACACTCATATGCTTCACACCTTCTATAGGAATATCCCGGCGGCTGAACTCATAAACTATATATCCAGCCTTGCTTAACGCTGCTGCGGTACACCGGCCAATTCCGGAACTTCCGCCAGTGACAAGAGCTGTCTTTTTCTGTTTGAATTTCATATTGTTATTCACCTCACATTCCCCAAAATAGTTATCAGTAGAAATTGGGGAAACCCATCTGGTTACACCATCTAGCAATTTATAGAATCTTCAGGAACCTTTTACTGATTGATTATTTTATTTATTCGTTGATTAGGTGGTCTGACCCCAATGTTTTCAAAGATATCGGGAACGCTGTACTTATTTCCTCCAATACTGATATAGCAGTCAGG
>CAJLTE010000041.1 GCA_905209435.1 uncultured Blautia sp.
AGGCATTTTCACTGAAAATCGTAGTTGCCTCATTGGCAAGAGGACTGTCTACATACACAGTAAAGCCATCATGCCCGTGAACAAGCCCCTGTTCTTTGATCTGACGGATAAAATACAGCATTTCCTGCGTACGGCCCACAGCAAAGGATGGAATCACCAGATTACCGCCTCTGTCAAAAGTTTTCTGAATGATTTCCGCAAGCATGACTGGATAATCCGGTCGTTCTCCATGACTTCTGTCTCCATAAGTAGACTCCATCACAACATAATCTGCCTCTTTAATATATACAGGATCCTTGATTAGAGGCTGATTAAGATTTCCGATGTCTCCGGAAAATACGATTTTCTCTTTCTTATCATCTTCGGTAAGCCAGATTTCAATACTGCTTGATCCCAGGAGATGTCCCGCATCCACAAAACGAACCTCGATTCCTTCAGCAGGTTTGATAATTTTATCGTATGGACATCTGACAAAGTTTCGAAGAACACCCATTGCGTCTTCCATCGTATATGCAGGAATAAATTCCGGTTTTCCTTCTCTGCGCCCCTTACGATTTCTCCATTCAGCCTCAAACATCTGGATATGTGCGCTGTCACGGAGCATGATATCACAGAGATTACAGGTTGCTTCTGTGGCGTAGATTGGTCCCTGATAGCCTTTTGCATATAATGCCGGAAGATTACCGGAATGATCCATATGAGCATGTGTCAGGAGCACAAAGTCCAGGTCACCCGGAGCTACCGGTAACTCTTTATTCTCGTAATAATCTGGTCCCTGCTCCATTCCATAATCCACCAGAAACTTCCGCCCTGCTGCTTCCAGATAATAGCAGCTTCCGGTCACTTCGTGTGTTGCACCGATAAATGTTATCTTCATGCACAAGCCCCCTTTTCCGCTCTGCTATATGTTCATAAACGCAATCGACTTACGTTTAAGCAGAAATAATCGACTTTCTGTTTATTAACAGTTTTATTGTATTTATTATACACGAAATGTTTGGATTTTGACAGTCTTTTTGTGAAATATATGGAATTTTAAGAATTTATCTTTGGAAAGATTGTTAGATTTTTCAGAATTTTAAGATTCCCCAGCGAAGGTAATGTAAGTTTACTGGATTTTTTTGGTTTGTTGACATCGCTGGGGATGGGATGAGCTTATGCTATAAAATTATTTTACCAGGACTCCCTTGGTTACTGTTCTAACTGCTTCTTTACTTCCATCTTTTGCTGCATGGTAGCCACGGACTCTGTAGTAGTAGCCGCTTGGAACGATAACTGTGAGATCTTTAACGAGATTGGATACATTAGATGCCGTAAAAGTCCAGCTTTTGTACTCAGTATAACTTCCATTTACTTTTCGATCCAGATATAAAGTCAGATATACCTTATCGCAATTATGATGGCACTGTGTTATTCCGGATATTCCAACTTTATTACTTGCTAATTTTTTAACGGTTGTTGTTCCAAAACTTAAATTATTGCCTCGCAACATACTGTAAACCGTATTTTCTGAATAATCTTCATCTGTTTCCAAATCCGTAATTTCCAATTCATCGGCAAAGGTTGTAACTAACCCTATTGACATGCTGAGACAAATTACCAAAAAAAGTGTCCATATTATCTTTCCTATTTTTCTTTTCATACTTTTTCCTTTCTTACGCGTAAACTTTCATTACAATAATAATACGAACATATTCGGCAATTATCTCTTTACATTTTTATATTTTTTACTAACTTTATAAATTCCTGTTCATTCATTTTGCATTCAATCTGATAGAACACTGAATCCGTATTCCAATATGCAACATAACTTGGGATTTTATCTCCCTTAGCCGCTATTTTTTTAATTTGGATATTAGTATCATCTTCTTGCATTTTAATTGATTTTATTATTTGACCATCTAAACTTTCTCCACTGCTTTTGCTTCCATTACTATATTCATTTATATATACTGTCAAGATCACATCTTTGTAGTTATATTGCATTATCGCATATCCATATTCTTTACTCACTTTATAGTCTTTAAATCCAAAGCCATCTGGTCTATACATTAAATATGGGACTTGTACCTCCAATTGTTGTTCTATATCGCTAATACCTTCTTCCTCATCCATAATAACATCGTCACTATTCGGATCATTATCAACACTAATCTTCGTATCATTCCCCGTCCAAACCTTCACCGAATCAATAAAATAACTCCTGTTAGCCTGGCTGGTCATGCTTGCGGCGAATACGCCTGCTGCACACACGAGCACCGCCGCTGCCACCTTTGCTGCTTTATGCCTTTTTTTCTCAGGGAGGTAGACAATTTTTACTTTTTCAGGTTCATCTTCTTCATAAACGCCATCTGCTTTCAGTCGGTCCACAAGTTTTTTGTAGGCAGCTTTTGCCTCTTCTTCCGTTTCTCCATCATCAGGAAGAACTCCGTTCGGAAACAGAACTTCCTCCATCTCGTCTATTTCTTTTTCGTATTCTTCTGCCAACCATTTTTTCAGTTCATCATCCCTGAAATCTTCCATTATTTTTCTCCTGTAATCCTATCTTTCCTTGACAATTCCTCCGTTAGAGTTCATATTTAATGATAGTATATGACTATTCAGGAGGAATCCAAATGAAACACATCGTACTTACCGGCGGTGGTACTGCCGGCCATGTAACTCCAAATATTGCCCTGATCCCAAGACTTAAGGAGCTGGGTTATACAATTTCCTATATCGGTTCCTATGAAGGAATCGAAAAAAAACTGATCGAAGAACTTGGAATCCCTTATTATGGAATTTCATCTGGAAAACTGAGACGCTACTTCGATCTAAAAAACTTTTCTGACCCGTTTCGTGTCCTGAAAGGCTTCAGCCAGGCCAGAAAAATTCTGAAAGATCTGAAACCGGACGTTGTTTTTTCCAAAGGCGGATTCGTTACAGTTCCTGTTGTAATTGCGGCAAAACGCCTGAAAATCCCAGCACTTATCCATGAATCAGATATGACTCCCGGACTCGCCAATAAACTCTGTCTCTCATCTGCATCAAAAATATGCTGTAACTTCCCGGAAACTGTCAATAATCTTCCTGCTGACAAAGCAGTTCTTACCGGAACTCCGATCCGTCAGGAACTTCTTTCCGGAAATGCGGACGCTGGTCGTAAATTCTGTGGTTTCACTGCTGACAAGCCAGTAATTATGGTTATTGGCGGCAGTCTCGGCGCAGCTTCTGTAAACGACAATGTCCGTAAGATTCTTCCGGAACTTCTGAAAGATTTCCAGGTTGTTCATCTTTGCGGAAAAGGTAAAACCGATGAAAGTCTTAAAGGTACCACCGGGTATGTCCAGTATGAATATATCCAGGATGAACTTCCGGATCTGTTCGCTATGGCTGATGTTGTGATTTCACGTGCAGGTGCCAATGCAATCTGCGAAATCCGCGAGCTGCATAAACCGAATCTTCTGATTCCACTTTCCGCAAAAGCAAGTCGTGGTGATCAGATTCTCAATGCACGTTCTTTTGAACGCCAGGGATTCAGCATGGTTCTGGAGGAAGAAGAAATCACAGAAACAAAACTTCTGGACACCATCCACCAGCTTTATACTGACCGTCAGAAATATACAGAAGCCATGGCTGGAAACGGTCGTGTAGATTCTATCAGCAAGATCACAGAGCTTATTGAAGAATGCGCCCGTTCCTGATCATTCACTTTCTGTAAAAAACTCTGCCATTTCCAGGAAATGGCAGGGTTTCTTTTTATTCGTAAACTTTACGAAACTCTTCTTTCAGCCAGCGCTTTGCCTTATATATCCTGTTATTCACACCACTCTTTGTCAATCCAAACTCTTCTGCAACTATCTCAACTGGAATATCCAGATATTTGACCTGAATCAGGATTTCATAATTAAGAGGCTGTTCTTCACGAAATCTTTCCAACACCATGTACATAAATTCTTTCTTCTCTTTACGCAGAATTACTTCTTCCGCATCAACAGATCTCTGAACTTCCAGAATTTCAGAAATATCTTCTGTACAGACAAACTCATGTCTGGAACTGGACTTCTTTTTATAATCCATTGCTTTATTCACGGAAGATCTGCGTATCAGGGAATACATCATTTTTTCATTGTCAACATTCAGTCCTTTTCTCATGTTGTACATTTTATAAAGTACATCCTGGCTGACATCGTCTGCCATATTCCAGTCGTGCAGGATTCCGTATGCGTATGCTTTGGATATTTTTCGATATTTAAGGTAAAACTCTTCGTATGTCTGATTTTTCATTTTTTCTCTTTAGTAGGTATTTATCAGTCTCTGACCTTTTTCAGAATTTCATCTCTCACCTCATCGCTGAGCTCTCCGGCTTTCCAGGTCAGTCCAACTTCATCACCTTTATATCTCGGAATCAGGTGCATATGAAAATGAAATACAGTCTGTCCTGCAATCTCTCCATTATTCTGGACAATATTAAATCCATCACAGTTTAATGCATCTGTCAGCTTTCCAGCCATTTTTTTTGCGAGGATCATTGCCTTTCCTGCTGTCTCATCTGGAAGCTCATAAATATTAGCTGCATGTTTTTTCGGTAAGATCAGAGAATGACCTTTACTTGCCGGACCCAGATCAAGAATTACACGAAAATCCTCATCCTCATAAAGTGTTGCTGCTGGAATTTCTCCATTTGCAATTTTACAAAATATACAATCTCCCATTGTTTTATCCTCCTAGCTTAAATAGTTGTTATTCTTATTTTGTCGTATTTTCTCGATTTTTTCAACACTGTTCTTGTTGATATTTGGAATTTCTGATGTTAATATTTTTTTGAGGTGATAACATGTGCAACGACGACACAGTTAATGAATTAAAAAAAGATTTTCATTACACACTTTCTAAATTTTCTCATGAAATCCGTAATCCGCTGACTCTGATCAACAGCGGACTTCAGATGATCGCATCCGCCCATCCAGAAGTTGAGGATTATGAACACTGGGATGATGTTATGGATAATCTCAGTTATGTGCGGGAACTTCTTGATGAACTTTCTGCATTTAATAACGCAGGACGGGTCAAACCCGAAGCAACCGATACCGGTATGTATCTGAAAACAGTTCTTTCTTCTGTCAAACCTACTCTGGACTATCTGGATATCCGTCTTGTGACAGACATTCCCAATGATCTTCCGACACTGATGCTAGACAGAATCCAAATCCGGCAGATGCTTCTGAACCTTCTTAAGAATGCCTGGGAAGCAGTTCCTGTTCCCGGCGGACAGATCTCTGTGACAGCTTTTACTGAAAAATCTGGTATTTGTATCAATATTCAGGATAATGGATGTGGAATTTCCAAAGAACAGCTTGCAAGTATCTTCCAGCCGTTTTTTACAACAAAAGAAAACGGCACCGGTCTGGGGCTTGCTATTTCCAGACAGGTAGCTGAAGCGCACCATGGCAGTATTTCCATAGAAAGTACCCCTGGTCAGGGAACCGTTTTCCATATTTTTCTTGGATGATAGAATATCACTGCAGTCAGAAAACCGCACAGCAAACCGCCAATATGAGCTATATTATCAACACCTTCACTTGCAAAACCAAAATACAGAGAAAACGCAGCCATGATCAGCATTTGTCTTATGGTCAGATCTGAAACTTTTCCTCTGTGACGGATTATCACATAGATCATTCCTCCCATAACTGCAAATACCGCACCAGATGCTCCTGCGGATAATGTGTATTTTTCTGTCTGCATATCAAAAAACAAAGAGAGCAGATTTCCTCCAAGACCTCCAAGAATATAAATCAGAATAAATTTTATTTTTCCAACAACCGGTTCCAGCCGTTGTCCGAGAACAAACAGTACCAACATATTATTGATCAGATGGGGAGCTCCGAAATGCAGGAACATGCTGGTAAACATACGATACCACTGTCCCTGTTCAAAGATCAGAGGTGCATAAACCGCACCACATTCCAGCATATGTTGTCCATTCTCAGAGCCACCGGTAATCTCTACAATGAGAAAAATTAATGCATTTAACAGAATCAGCAATATCGTCACAGGTTCTTTTTTTATTTCTTCCACTTAAGTCCTCTTTTCTGTAACATCTCCGGAAAATCATTTCCAGTTTGTGGTCAGTTTATTGGACTATTTTATCAGATTTTCATTATATAAACAACCTGCGGTCTTCTATATAATACGACATAAACCCTGTTTTTTCGCTTTGTTATCTCAAAAAAATATAGCGGGCCTGTGCAAAATCTACTTCATCCTCATCTTTCAATAGATGTTCTTCTCCAGCTTTCAACATCTGCCCATTAACAGATGTTCCATTTCTGGAATTCAGATCTGTCAGATAATATTCTCCGTCTCTTTTTCTGATCTTGGCATGAATCCGGCTGACCGTAGGCATATTGATCACAGCGTCTGATGCTGTCTCCAGTTTTCCGATCACAACAATCTCCTGTTCAAGATATATCGTTGCCAGTTCTCCCGGTTCACGGCTTACCAGTGTGGCCGGACCCTTCACCAAGCCTGACGTAAGAACCATGGTTTCTCCGAATCCCTCTTCTGCCTCTCTTATCATTTCCTGTTTTTCTCCGTGTTTCTTTGATGTTTTTTCCATTTTCTCTTCCCATTCCGTTTCTATTCCTTCCTCTATATCCGTATCCATATTCTTTTCTTCTGAATATGCAGAATCTTTTTTCACAGAATTTTTCTTTTCTGATATTTTCACCGGAAGATCCTGTTCTTTCCTGGAAAATCTTTTTATCAGCCAGAAAGATAACATCCCCAGGATCATTATTCCCAGAACTCCACACAGAAAAATTTCAGTGCTTACCCTGGGCAGGTATCCTGTTGCCATTCCCATGGCAGCTCCCAGCAGAACCAGAACAGCTGCCGCAAATCCCGCTGCTTTTTTCCCTATATCTGTTTTCTTTTCTGCATCCTCTTTCGACTTTTTCTTTTTTCTCTTTCCTGCCTTTTTTGATTTTTCTGCTTCTGCTTCAGAGTCCCGTTCCCAGTTTTCCATATCCCACAATTCTTCCTGTTCTTTCTCCGATGTTACTTCCTTCTGTACTGATACAGTTGCCTGTTTTTTTTCATATGCTTCAAAATCTTCCTGATTTCCATTGCTTACTTTATACAATTCTTCCTTGATATATTCCAGATGAAAGCTGTCCTCCAGTGCCCTTCTGTATACACTGTACCCCAGCATAACTGCCTTTCCATCCTCATGATCCAGTTTTGGAAGAAGATATTCTGCAAGATTCTGAAACTGCTCCTGTATCTCTCCATGAAATCCGGGCATATAGCAAAAGCGAACATTGTTCTTTTCCGCATCCAGATAAATATATTCCGGCTCCAGGATCAGCTGACAGGGATTCAGAAGATATTCCGACATCGCTTCCATCACCTGAATAAAACCGCCAAGAATTACCTGAAGTTCTTCCATTCCGATTTTTCTGTTTTCGAAAAGTGCAGTCATCGAATGTCTGGAAGTCACATCATAATACACCATAAATTTTCCATCGATTCCCTGAATACGGCATTGCAGAAGATCAGGTACCACATTTGCCACAATCATCCTCACCTGATAAGAATCCGTATTAATCGTATCTTCTCCTGTCAGTATCAGATAATTATGATTCATATCTCTTTTATATTCTGATCTCATTTTAATTTTTCACCTCTTTCAGCGCATCTGCCGCTCCCTTTATCCTGCGTATCCATCCTACAGGACGTAACGGTTTCGCTGTTCCGCTGACTGTAATATTCCATTTTTGTCCGAGAAACCCTGCCGGTATCTCCATACGATAAGTTACCTGCACATTTTTTCCCGCATTTGTCTGCATACTCAGGTTTTCCCCTCCAGGCAGTCCCTGGCTTCCAAGCATCCGTCCCTGAATATCCGCTGTCTCATATATATTTGCTTCTTTTTTATATCCTTCCATACTGCCACTTACTGCCGCCTCATATGCAGCTGCTGTCAACCACGCCCTGTTATGTACAAAAAAATCCAGATACAACATACTCATAATAACCGTGAGCAATAACGGCATCAGCAGTGCCGCTTCCAACGTAAAACTTCCTTTTTTCAGTTTTTTCACAAAAATACACCTCCAAGATATCCTGCAAGCAAAAATGGTACAAACGGTATTTCAATATCCCTCTGTTTTTTTAACACGAGAAGCTGAATTCCGGAATATATCCCACACAGCAAAAGCGCAGCAAAAAGTATTCCGATCAGCTCTCCTGCTGTCATCACAGACCCCATTGCTATTATAAGGAGACCGTCTCCTGCTCCGATCTCTCCTCCTGTGAGCGCAGATATTATTGCGGCAAATATCCCGATTCCCATTGAAATCAGCCCATCCGGCCACAAACTTCCTTCTGTTATCCTCCACAATATACCTCCCGCCAGGAACAGACAAAACACCGGAAAACAAATCTCTTTTTTCCGGATATCTGTCCATGTATTAATTCCAAGAAATGCCATCATACATATTTCGCCTCTGCTCATAGCTTCTCCTCTCATCCACAACGTCCACACGCACTCATTTCTCCGGATACTTCCGATTCTTTCACCATACGGACAGATCGTTTCAATGCACTGCAGCTTTCTCTGTTATGAAAACGATTGCTCTTTTTTGTGATATATACAACACCTGCGGGTTCCTGACCACGGCTACACAGTTCACATGCCTGATACTTTTCGCCGTATGTATTTTTCATATTTTTCACAGCTGATCCTGATACCTGCTGTACCGACAGATTCAGATAGCTGCATCCCAGTTTTCTGTGATATACAGTTCCTGACTCTGTGACATATACCATTGGCTGATTTTCTGCCGCCGTGTTTTCTTCTTCATATTTCACACCTGTCCACGCATGAACTTTTACTGTATTGTGGAACCAGACCCTTGGTAACGGCAGTAAACCGCCTACAGGCTGGCAGGAATATACATCTGGCAATACGATATTCTCCGCTCCGGAATTACCGGCTCCATATGCATACATTCCCGCCTCCTTGGCCTTCTGGCACAATTCTGTCAGATGCTCTGTCTGCACTTTATAAATATCCATAAACGAGATCAAAGTGATCACACCAAACAAAAATATCGGAAGAACCAGAGCAGCTTCCACGGTAAGACTTGCCCTTTTCAAAAAGGTGCACAGGGATGCCTTTCCAGAAAGTGGTTTCCTGCTCATCGGGGAAAGCAGAAAAAACCTTCTCGGAGAGCGCCTTTCTCTTTTCTGATCCAGTCTGTTTATCTGATTTTTATCTTCTTTTTCTTTCTGAAAAAGCATCCCTGTACACCTCTCTTTCTATTCATATGCATACTGTCGTGTGACTGTAAATGTTTTCTTGTTATTTGCTTTTACATCTGCAGAAGCTTCCAGGGCAACAATACAGTGATCCATCCGAAATCCCGGTCTTTTCCCTTTTTCGCGGATCGAACATTCAATCATATCCATTCCTCTTATCACCTTTTCCTGCTTTCCCTTGGCAATAAGAAGCACACGCAGATAATCTTCATAGGACATTCCCCCTTTAGAGTCTTTCCTCGATGTGTCCAGATGATCCAGAATGTGAGACAGGTTGCTTAATGACAACTGCCAGTCTGACGCATTTTTTACAAGAGGAACATGACCGCCCGCAAAAAGTTCCCGGACATCCAGTACGCTCTCCGCAAAAGCCCAGCATACGAGCAATGCCGCTTCGATCACTGCAGCTGCCGGCGGAACCAGAAAGCTGGATGCGATCGCCAGTGACAATGTCTCCAGCTGAATTCGTTTTCCTCCATCAGCTAATAGATGTGCCATATTAACGCCCTGCCGGATCAGGAGAAGTTTTGCAGCTACAGATTTGAGATTTTCTCTGTCACTGTTTTTTCCACCAAGAATATATTCCACCTGATAATTCAGCCCTGATGCAGCCGGCTTTCGGTAATTTCCCAGTTTTTTCAGTAGATACTGTCCGAAAAGAATTCCCGAAGTGTACGAATTATCGGTCTGTATGCCGGAATCCATCAGCATTCCTGTTTGAAGCGTTCTTCCAGATGTCAGTGTTCTTTTGTCCGTAACAGCATCTGAAATCCCACGTTCTGTCGGAACTACCAGATCGATCAGTCCCATTTTTCGTACTCTTCGAATCACAGGAATAGGATTTTCCACATCTTTGTTTACACCACCGGTAAAATCTTCACTGCTTCCTCCATCTCCAAAATCGCCCGAATCTTTCTGATTTTCCTGGTTCTTTTCGGCTTCTTCACTTTTCTGTGCAGCATCCGAAATCTCTGAGTCATAAGAATTCATTGTATCTTCATTTTCCGCCTGCTCTCCTTTTCGTTCTGCTGCTTCTGTTTTCTCTTCCTGGTCCTGTAATTTTCCAAGAAGGATCTGTACCCCCTGACTTCCCAGTGTTTCACGCATATATCTGACCGCCTGCCCAAAAAACACTTCGCCGTTTCCATCAGTCAGCATACGATATCCGTTAAAGCCACCCTGCAGAAGTTCCAGTTTCT
The DNA here is from genome assembly GCA_905209435.1 of uncultured Blautia sp. The sequence goes on from CAJLTE010000041.1 coordinate 10,506, forward strand.
GGCTGTTCTGTTTTAACACAGGCTTCATATAGGACTGAAAATTCTCATATACGGATGCCATATCCGGTTCCTCTTTCCCGCCTGCATATAATGCAAACAGGTCATAATCCTCCAGAAGTGTCCGGTCATACTGTCCGAACAGAGAATACAGACCGATATCCATACTGTTCAGGATCTGCGTTCTGGCAGCTGACATGCGTACTGATTCAATACTTGCGCTTACAAGAGACAGGATCAGACTTAAGATCAGTGCCAGAAAAATCGTGATACTGCCCTTTTTCACTGTTTTCACCAAGAGGGTACTCTCCTTTCCAAAACGTCAGGATATTCTACCGTTTTTTCTTATTCTCAGATTGCATTACTTTGTTTTGTGATTTTTGCAAGAATTTTTTTGACAAGAGCGGTAAGCTGTTCCTTAAAGATGACGACCAGACTGATCAGAACCACCAGAATCAGGATAATTTCCACAACTCCTACCGCATCTTCTTCTATCGCAAATTCTTTCACACATCTCCATATATTTTTCATTTGTCACCTCGCATTTCTGTTGCCCTGTGCTTTTTTATCCTCCATAAAAGGAAAGACCCGCAGGCAGCATAATTACTGCCATTACCACCAGCAGCATCAGTACCATTGGCAAAAGCAGTTTCGTTGCTGCCGCTTCGCCAAGTACTCTTGCTTTTCTTTTTCTTTCTTCCCATGCTTCCACAGATTCTTTTTCCAGCAGATCCGACAGATGCCTGCTTCCTTTCTGAAGATTTTGGATCAGCAGTGTTGCAAGTGTTTTATATTTTACCTGTCCACATCGCTCTCCAAATCTTCGATATGCCTCTGCCTCAGAAATTCCACTGTCCATTTCATAACATGTTGTCCGGATTTCTTCATAAGCCGCCCGCTCTTTTCCATTTTCTTTTTTTCCATAGTCCAGAGCGATCTTCTGAAATGCCTTTCTTGCAGTTAAACCAGCCTGTACCAGAAGTGTAAATTTCATGATCAGACCGGGATAATCCATCAGCATCTGCTCTTTTCTTTTTGCCTGGACAGTCTGCTTTTCCCTCTCTTTGCCAATTACCACCGCAAGTGCGGCTACCAGGCCAAGTGCGGCGATCAGATTTCCTTTCGTATCTTTCGGCTGCTCCCATTCCAGATGTTTTCCATTCCACGTATCCGGGAGATAATAATATTCCGGATCATTCTTTTTCTGGTTATACTGTGCGATCATATCCTGCAGTTCTTTCTCGCGCTGCTGTTCTTCGCTCAGTTCTTTTTCCGGCTCTGTCTCTTCTCCGGTATCTTCCGTTTCTTTCTCCGGTACCTGTACATACAGAGAACCAGATTCTTTTCCGTCTACAGATACTATGAATTTCTCTTCGTAAGCACCTGTCTCCTCTTTTTCCATACGGTAACCGGATGAATACACCGTGCCTCCTCCACTTTGTAATGTCAGGAGCATTCCGACGATGTTTCCGGCAAGTGCCACCAGGATAAAAAGTTTCTGTCCTTCCGTATTTTCTGCCCATGGCGGAAGCCGCCCCAGTTTTCCGGCAAGAACTGCCCCCAGAATAACCATAAATATCACAATATGTACCCACATCTCACACACCTACACTTCTATATCTACAATTTTCACACCCAGCCAGTATGACAACCCATAGATTCCCATACATACTGTCATTGCACAGATACCAAAAGGATTTCCATAAAGCACATCCAGAAATCCTGGCGATGTCAGTTTCAGATAACAGATGATTCCTGCCGGCATAATGCTCATAACCATCTGTTCTGCTTTTTTTGTAGCCAGTGTTGCCTCAATTTCTTTTTTAACTTCAATCTTGTCTCCAAGCATTCGTGCTACTTTCTGAAGCACCTGTGTCATATCTCCTCCTGTCCGTTTCGCGGTATAAAATACTGCCGCAAAATTTTCAATATCTTCCACTCCACTGCGCTTTCCCAGGTCCAGAAATAATTCTTCAACCGGAACGCTTAAACGCAGCTGACTTTCGATATAGCGGAATTCATCCAGAATATCACTTCCTTTTTCATAAAGTCTTGCCAGATCCTTCACTGTAGCACGTACCGCGTTTTCTGCGGAATACCCTGCCTGCACCGCCACATTCATGGACGTCAGTGCATCACGGAACTGATAATTCAGATTTCTTTTCTGGCGAACAATGCATTTCTTTTTCTGTATTTTCAGAAAAAGTACCGGCAGGGGAAGCATAAACAGCAGTACCAGCAGGCTCTGATAAAACAGATAATCGACTGCTGCGCAGATGACAGCTCCTTCCAGAAGATATTTCGCTGCTTCTTTCACCGTAAATTGATACTTCCTGTAATCTTTCCTCGTAAATTCCCATTTCTGATTCTTTCCTTTCTGCTTTTTCATAATCTGATTCCCGCCCGTTCCATTTTTTCACGATGTAAAAGTTCTCCGGCCTTTACAAGCCCTTTTCCTTCTTCCCAACGGTAAAGAGGTCTGGTCTGAATCTCTCCGTTCTGGAATCCACACACCTCTGTAACTTCCAGCAGTTTTCTGCTTCTGTCCCTCATACGTCCGAGATGTACCAGAATATCCACCCCTGATGCAATCTGTCGCCGTATTGCTTCCAGCGGAAGATCAATTCCCATCAGTGTCATTGTTTCAATTCTGACAAAAGGAACAAAAAATTTAAAACCCCCAAATAACGTTTAAATTTTCACACTTCATAGTGTAAAAGCATCAGAAGAATAAATAAAAGAAGGGCAATTCGACCTTCTTTTATTTATCGCAAATATTGGAATTTTCTTTTCTCTAGTGCACATTTCGGACAGCCTGTTCCTCTGACTGTTCTGCCACTAACAGAGGTTCTCCATTCACAGCCACACCTGGTACACTTCCACCAAGCCTTCATCTTCGAAAATTTATATATCCTGTCAGGCTGCATGAATCGGTTCTTTTCAGACCACTGTTCTGCGATATCGGGAAAACAGGACTGCAGATCATTGTATCCTGTCCAAACAGCATACCCCGATATATAAGGACACTCATTTAAAGAACGAACTTTTAATGTAACAGTTCTCACCCATTCAAAGTAATGAGTTTTACCTGTTTCTGGATCAGTATACGGCAAATACCACCATACCAACTGATTGCTTCCTGCTGTCACCATCTCTGGAGTAAGGTCACCATTCTTCGTTGGGTGCCACTGGGCTGCCACTTCTGGATGGGTAGAGGCAAGATCATTAAATCCGACCCACACCGCGTCATTTGTCAGGAATGGGCAGCCATATTTGCTTCCCACTTTCGCTGTGACTGTACTGGTCCATTCAAATTCAAAGTGCCGACCTGTTTCCGGATCATCATATGGATACAGCCACCACACCATCTGGTTACTTCCATACGTCACCATCTCTGGTGTGAGGTCACCGTTCTTTGTTGGATGCCAATGTGCAGCCGCTTCTGGATGAGTAGTAGCAAGATCATTAAAACCTACCCATACCAAATGTCCTGAAAGATACGGACAACCAATTCTTCCAAATGTTCTATTTGCAACAGTATCTTCCCATTCGAAATCGAAATGTTTTCCAGTCTTGGGATCATCATACGGCAAATACCACCACACTTTTTGTGTGCTATATTTCATAACTTTATCAGGTGTAAGGTCACCATTCTTTATTGGGTGCCATTCCTTCGCAATTTCTGGAAAGTTCGTCTGCAGATCATTAAATCCGGGCCAGACTAAACCTCCAAATTTAGCAAGGAACGGGCAACCATTTCCATCTTTCGTTCTGCTCAAGATATCTACTTTCCACTCAAAATCAAAACGTTTTCCTGTTTCTGGATCATCATAGGGCAAGTACCACCAAACCACTTGATGGCTTTTACCTGTAACATCTGTCGGAGTTAACTTACCATTTTTAAAAGGATGCCATTCTTTCGCGATTTCTGGGTAACGTGTTGCAAGATCATTAAATCCTATCCATACGGCATGACCCGTAAGGTATGGGCAGCCGTTACCCCCATCTGTTCTTGATTGTATTCCAGCTTGCCACTCAAAATTAAAATGTCTGCCTGTTACTGGATCGTCATATGGTAGCAGCCACCATACACTTCTTGGACTGCCTGCTACAACATCTTCTGGCTTAAGTGTTCCATTTCGTGTAGGATGCCATTCTTTCGCAACTTCTGGATACAGGGAAGCCAGATCATTAAAACCTCTGTATACTGCGTATCCAGTAAGATAGGGACATCCAAAACCCATTACCGTTCTTTTATAAGGTGTAGATTTCCAGCTAAAATCAAAATGTTTTCCTGTTTTTGGATCGTCATAGGGAAGCAACCACCAGATTTCTTTTTTAGATGTAGCATTAATTTTATCAGCTGTTAATCCACCATTTTTCTTAATATCCAGTTGCACCGCTATGTCTGGAAATTGAGATGCAAGATCATTAAATCCTGCGTAAACGGCATGTCCTGAAAGATACGGACAGCCACATCCTTTTGTTGTACGTGTCCTAACTGCCGCTTCCCATTCAAAGTCAAAATGTTTTCCTGTTCTTGGATCGTCATAAGACAACAGCCACCATACTTTTCTGGATGAACCATAGGTAATATCTGAGGGTTTTAGTGTTCCATTTTTTATCGGATGCCATTCTGCGGCAACAGCAGGATACAGACTTTCAAGATCGTTGAAACCTGGCCAAACCTTTGGATTCTCTGAAAGAAACGGACAGCCATTTCCTCCGGTTCTTGTATCTACGGAAACTTCCCATTCAAAATCAAAATGTTTCCCGGTTCTTGGATCGTCATAAGGTAACAGCCACCATACTTTTTTGTGAGAGTGTACTGTAACATTCTCAGGAGTCAGTGTACCATTTTTCGTAGGATGCCATTCCTTGGCAAGCTCAGGACATTTCGTTGCCAGGTCATTAAAGCCTGTCCAGACCTTGGCATTTTCTACCAGATATGGACATGAACTTCCTTGTACCCGCATATATATAGCAGCTTCCCACTCGAAATCAAAGTGTTTTCCGGTTTCCGGATCATCATATGGCAACATCCACCAGACTTTCATGTGCATTCCTTTTGATACATCTGCTGGGGTTAAATCTCCATTTTTTGTCGGATGCCATTCTTTGGCTAAGTTTGGATGCGTTTCTAAGAGAGAGTTTCTTACCATATAAATTCCTCCCGTTGTTTTCTTTTTCCCGAACATATCGGGCAATCTCTACCATTTACTCTATTTGCAATCTGCGCTTTATAACTGTGTCCTTCAGAACAAATCCAGTAGACCTTTTTGTGGGAGAAACGGGAAATTTCCGATGGAGCCAATATATTTCTTTTATAATTCCATTCTGCAGCAATAACAGGATCCGTTGACTCTAAATCTGTCAAGCCCTGGATAACTCTTTTTCCCGAGCAGTATGGGCAGCCTGGTGTTTTTCTTCGCACCATATGATTGACCTGGGTACTCCAGTGATGTCCCTGTTTACATACCCACCAGACAATTTTATTACTATGAGGAAGTAGTTCATACGGTGATGCGGAATTCATATCCCAGTCCCACAATTTCAGTTTTTCTGGAAAAATGACCGCAAAATTATTCTCAGCAGATGCGAGTTTATGGTTACAGTAAGGACATCCTTTACCGGATACACGCTTATCAACAGTTGCTTTCCATTTATGTCCATGAGCGCATACCCACCAAACCGCCTTATTTGACCGGGGTGTTACATGCTCTGGTGTCAACGTACCGTTTTTTTCCTGGTCCCATTCAGCAGCGATCGTCGGATACAGTGTTTTAAGATCATTTTCACCTGGCCATGCTAATCTTGAACAGCAGTAAGGGCAGTTGCAGCCAGAATAGCGGCTCTTTATGACAGCCTGCCATTCGTGACCCTTGGCACATTTCCACCATGCTTTAAAATGTGACCCTGAAGTATAGGCATTAAAGGGGTTCTCATTTTTAGGAGACCATTCTTTTTCCAAGATTTTTTTACGGGATTCCATCAAAATTCAAGACCTTTCATAATATCATCTGTGATATGATTCTTTGTCTGCTTTAAAGCTTCTTTTATGGAAAAATTATCTTTTATGTTGTCCAGCGATAGACTTTCCGTGTAAGCTTTCAAATCAAAACCTTCATCTGTAACACCAATCTGCCTTAGTGCTTCCCGCATGGAATCCTCCCCATATACTGCAATCAAACCCTCTACCTGTTTGATAAGCAGTTTATGTCTGGCTGATAATTCATTCCATTTTTCATCATTCTCCCAGTTGACCTCCTTGAGCTTTTCATTTTCTTCCTGTAATTGTTTATTAGTCCGGGTCAAATAAATATTCTGCTGTACCAAAGAATCCATCTGCTCCCTGGTGTCCAGGATCACTTTTCGCTGTGTCTGTACTGGAAGCTTTAGAAAATCATCTATCCTTGCGGATTGAAGGAAGACATTCTTTTTTATGCCGCAAGAAACACTGCGGGCTTTATTTAGTTCTTCAATACGTTCTGTACATTGTTTCTTCTTTTCTATCGTTTTTCCGGTTTTCGGGTCTTTAATTTTTACTGAACGTGTAAAATGATAATACTGAACACCTTCCAATCCGGGAATGTTTGCGGATGCCCATTTTGCCAAATCCGAAATAATAATCTTTCCACTAAAACGTTCTGCATACTTGATAACTGCACTTAATAATAAATCGTCTGTGTAGGTTTGTGCCTTTGCCATTTCTTTAATTCCTCCTCAGCTTTTTCATCACAGGCTGTTTTATACCTGTTTATCCCCGTGTGTGCATCTAGGAACAGCTTATCCATCTGATCCAGGATTTCTTTTCCATTTGCCATGCCTTCGATCATTTTTCTGCTGGCAGTATCCAGCTTTTTCTTTCGTTCTAGCAGCTCTTTTTCAAGAACGCCCGATGCCGGAGAGTAATACCGGCATCCAAAGCATTCTGCAATATGTCCCTCTGCAACACAATCTGTAATATCACCTGTTACCAATGGATGTTTTGGAGAACTACAGAGAGAAGCAGTCTGTAACTCCGTGGCTTTTTTCTGTGTATTCTCCGTATATCCATGATTCAATTTCCGCTGCAGATGCATGATAGATGATGCCAAGACCGTATTACTGACATTCGTGTAGTACCCGGCACTGACATTAATGTTTGTGTGATCCGCAAGCTGTCTGCAGATATCTGCCCCAATGTCCTGGTAAAATAAGTTGGCCATGGCAATCGGACGGGAATCCCCCGCAGACATCAGGCTAAACTCTGTTATACCGGAAGCAAAGCGGGAATAATCGTATTTATGATTATCTGCCAGGTTCTTTCTCACAAATTCTGCCAGGAGCAGGTTAAAAGATGACAGTGAAAGGATTTCATTGATAGAATATTTGCTGTAGTCAAACAAAAAACGTCTTGGGTGAGCTGCTGTCAGTTCTCTGTACTTTTCAATATTACGTACAGTCTCTGAATCCGGGATCTGATAACAGAATATTTTATAGTCCTTTTCAACATCATAGCAGACCGTCCTGCTCCCTTTCTTCAGCATGGTTCGTCGGACTTTCAGAAATATCTTTCCATCCCTATATGTAATACAATTGAACGGAGTCACCAGCATCTCCGTGGCACGCAGGGGCAAGATAAATGTGATCTTCGCCCAGAAATAGACTGGAAACCAGTAGAGAAATTCTGAATCTGGAAATGTGGATGAACCATACATATCTGTAAGTTCATTCTCAACCGCCATATAGTTGATAAGATGACATAATTCCCTCTGTTTCGGACGTGGAGATTTTAAAAAAGATATCTGATCTAAAAGCATTGTTGTCTGATGATCCGGGGTTCCTATAAAATTGAGGAAATCAGCAATACTCACTTTTTCCTGCTCTTGAACTTTATATGCTGGATCTCCAAAAGCTGTCAGAAATGCTTTAATACTGCTTACTTTCTGAGCAATCGTCCTGAAGATAAACTCTCCGCAGATATATATGGCATAACATTTCAGCATATCAGTCATCCGTGTGACCGAAATACCAAGCTGCTTACCCATATGCATCTTATAGGCATATTCTCTGTAGGAAAAATCAATCTGGAAGGTCTTGATGTCGGAGCTGCATATCCAGACTGCATCTTCAAAATCGCTTCGGATCTTTTTATCATCCTGCAGCTTCTGGAACACATCCAGGAATTTCTTCCTGTTTGCTGCACTGTATTGATTTTCCGTATAAAAGACCAGTGATTCATCAATGTCCACCTGCCGTAAAATATTATCCATTTAGTACCTCCTTCATCATAAGCTTCAGTCCTTCTTTTTCTTTTGGATCCATCCCTGCTTCCCTCATAATCCGGTTTATGATGTTCTGATATCGCGGGATCAGGACATTATACAGAACTGCATGCGCCTTCTTATTACCACTCATGGCATCATTTTTAAACTGCTTTAATATTTTCAGTAATGGCAGATATCCATATCGTGTAAAAACCAGGTCATGGCAGCAATTTGCCAGGCAGGATTCATATTCCGGATGTTTGCAGGCCTGTTTTCCGGCACGGCAGAGACAGTACACTCCATTGTCTTTACCCTGTCCTCTGCTCTGAGATATCTCGAACATTACTTTCAGCATACGGAGTACCGTTTCCTCATCGCCACTATAATATGCTTCCTGTATAGAAAGAGAAGCAGAGACTCCGGCCCCCGTATTTTCCAGTTCTAACGGCTTGTCAGCCAGTTCCAGGATTCCGTTCTGTTCTTTCATGGACAACTTTCGGAAAGCCTCTGGATATGCCGTGATAAGCAGGTTATAGCTCTCAAATCCAAAGCATCCTCGTTGCAGCATAAAATACAAAACCATGTCTGCGGATTCTGCTGTAAGCTGGTGATCCCTCAGATACACTTTCAGGGTATTTAAGTTTGTGTGGTTCCTTGCAAAAGATGCCACTGCGCTTGCCATCAGGCCTCCACAACCGGTCTTTCTTGCAGCATCTTCCGTTCCCTGAAGGTAGTCTTTATTCAGCCGACGTGACTGGATATTTTCTCCACCCAGGACCTGATATGCCGTTTTACCGAAAAAATTTCTTATCGTCATTTTATTCTGGTACACCGGGGCACGACTGACTTTCATATGTCCTTCTCCAGACCGAAGTCTGTGACTTTCAGCAATTAGTATCAGCAAGCCAAAGAATGTGTGTAATTCCGGAGTGATGACCGCCATCAGAGCAGATGGATCATGAGCAGCCGTTTTACCTGGGATTTGCCCGGATACCTCTACCTGCTTCAAAGAGTACTGACAGATCTGTTCATATACAGGATCCGGAAGATGGTCTTCTAAAATATCTATATCCAATGTAGCAAGACAGACGCCCCATGATTCCGGATTCTTGTCTATGGCTGGATATTTCCATCCCCGGCAGACATCAGCGGCTCTCCATCCACAAGTGAAAAACAGAGCCAGATACAGCCAGGCTTCTGCATAGATATGGTTTTCCATGGCTTTTTCGATCATGTGATTATCATAGATATATTCTGCATTAAAAATACATTTCGCCAGTGAAAGGTAAGTGTCATCGGAATATGCCGGCATACCAGCACGTTCTTTCCTTTTCCGGGAAATCACACTGTACTTTACATTCTGATGCATTTTTACATAATTACAGAATCGGATGATGTAATCCCTGGTCAGCTCTGGCATTTCTTTTGTAATAAGAGCCTGCAAGCCCCTGTCTGTAAGAGTGCCGATATCTGGGACTGACAGTATCAAAGAAACAAATTCTGTTGTGGCTGGTGTATTTTCAATCCCGGTTTCCATCAAAAATTTCTTAAGGAATTTCTTACTCTGGATGTGTCCTTGTGTGTCGTGAAAGTACCTATCTATTTTGTTTTTTTCGCTTAGACCGTATGTAGAAAAAAATTCCTTCAATTTCTGATTCAGAACACAGATATCATTCCGACGAAAGAAGATACCGTCCCGCGAAGTACCGGATAACAGCTCATCTGGATGATGAACTTCCAAAGAAAAATAATCATGCTGTTCGATCATATCATGGAGTTTATCGCGGTCCTGAGACCTGCTCCCATTAAAATTCTCGCCCGAATGAGCCTTTGAATACTCCAGAAGACTGATATAGGTTTCTTTTTCCTGGATCAGGGTATCAACATACGCTGATGGGACCATTCCGTTATGGATCTCAATCTTTTCATCGAAAGCCAGCCTTTCAAGCAGCCCCCGGGTACATCCGGTAAGGTTTATTGTTTCTTTGATACTGTATGTCACAAAATTTCCTCCAATATTGATTTCTGGAATCTGCAGGCACTGTTTTTATACAATGCGATCATATCTGCATTAACATGTACATAGGACATCATGGATTCTATGCTGGAATCTCCGCGCCACTTGGCAATTTCCTCAACAGATAGATCTGTCTGCGTTACTAGGTACATTGTGAACCAATGGCGAAACATATGCGCTCCCGGATATTCCTCCTGATAAGTTTCTATATAGGATGCATTTTCAGCCCATGTGCCATTTTCCATGCATACCTTTTGCAGGTCAGGAAGGAAATGTTCCCGGAATAAATCCCTTATTCGCCCACAATAGGATGTTACGCTTAGTGGTTTTCCCCATTGATTCAGAAAGAGGGGACTGTCTGGAGCTGTTTCTGCATCCAGATAAGTAAGCAGTTCTTCATGCTCTTCATAGCACTTCTGGATTTCTGCTATAAAATCCGGGTACACCTCCTGCATCCGCAGCTTCTTTATGGATCCAAATTCTGTTTTCCCATTTTTCTTAAAAGGAGCATGCTTAGTCAGATCGATTGTGATCTTTCCAACCCGTCCAAACCCTGCATAAACCTGCTGGATGCTCTGTCGAGTCAGGTTAACAACTTCCCCTTCCCTGAGCCCAGCATAAGCCTGTAATGCAATTCCAAGCACCAGCATAGGATCATATTTCTTTGCCTCAAACAGGATGAATTCCAAATATCCATGTACCAACAGACGGTTCTTTTTCTTATATTTTGCCGGTGCCTTCACACTAAATTTATTGTAATTACGGATAATGGATTTCCGTCCTGTCCTGGAATCCTTGATTACATTTATGGTAAATAATTCTTCCGGACGATAAGAAAAATTCAAAATATCCTTATTGTATTCGTAAAACCTTAGCAGGAAATTATAAACATCTGCAATCCCACGGTTCCAGCTCTGCAGATCTCGGGAAACCCCGTTATTATCTTTAAAATCAACAATAAAGTCCCGAATATCATTCAATGTGAGCCCGTTTATACTGTCACAGGCTGTATTCCACAGAACAAAATTTAGGAAAGAGCAAATATTATAGGATCTTTTTTGCAGAGTAGCAGAGACCATAGCCTCCGCCTCTGTTAATTTCAGATACCATCGTTCAAAGCCAGGACATGAAACCAGAATATTTGTCTCTTTGCAGTATAGTCCAATACACGGAAACCATATATTCTCTGCATCGATCCATAATTGCCTGGTTTTAAATACATAGTCCCTTCGATCAATTCTTTTTTTCGCATAAGCAACAATTTTGCTCATCATCATCCTCTTTGAAAAAATCTAATGGTTTTGGCATTGCATTTACCCAATACAATAACGGTAATGGAATCGCAGCCGTTACTGGAACAACATCTGAATCCTCAATGGAAAATACCACATCTATCGGTTTATGTACTATTTCAGATCCAAATCCGACGTTATATACAGTGCTGCTCACCAATTTTTGTCGTAAAGTATCAGACATCAGGCAATAATCCAACCGCAGAAGCGACTCGCCCTTCCGAGGAAAGCGGCACCGGTAAGTATCCATCATTCCTAATTTTAGTAAACTTGAAATTTCGCTTTGTTCTGAGTCCGTACAGGTTGTCTCGCTGTAATCTCCATACGCAACGTTCATATTCCCACATATTACAACTTGCTTTTTCTCCATTAATCTCTGCACATAATCCGAAAAAATGATGTCCCATTCCAATCTGACCGGATCATAATTTCCTTTTTTTAAAGGAGTAAATACATTTATCAGGTAAAACTCAGGGTATTCTAATGTTAGAGATCGTCCTTCTTTATCCAGCTTATAACTGATTCCCCACTCGGAAGTCAGCGGTTTCAATTTTGTGAAAATTGCTGTTCCCACTTTTTTATTCTTTTCCTTCCAGTTCCAATATGTTGCGTATCCTTTGGGATTAAACTCTATAAATTGTGTTTTAGACAGTTCCAGATCCTGCACGCAGAAGATATCTGCCTGCATTTGTCTAAAAATCTCAAAAAAATCTGCGCCATTTTTTTCCGCAGACCATGTTGCAACTTTAATCATTTTTCCGTTCCTCCCGAATCTTTCTCAAACGTTCTGCTTCTCTTAATCTACACTCCACAATGTACCGATATGCAGCCCGGTGTCTATACAGAGTGTTTCGCCCGATGCCAGCTTCCTGGGCTATACTACGTGCTGTAGACAGCGCTATTTCCCGGACAGTCATTCCCCTTAAAATGTTCCAGAGCCTTATATCATTTTCCTGATACTCTGCTTCTTTTTGTTCGATCAAATGTTCGCAATTTCTCATTATTTTCCTTTCCTTGCAAATATATTTGCAGTATAATTAATGTGTTATGAGTAGTACGGTACCGTTATGTTTAGTATCGTACAGTTGCAATTGGACTTCAATTTGCAATTACTCAAATTTATGCAATACAGACCTGTTATTACCCGACTATTGTCGATATTTTCATTATTACCCGGCTGCTGTCGAAATTTCATTTATTACCCGATTGCTGTCGAAATTAGGAAAGGAAATAGGGAACATGAATAAGATTCCTGATTTTTGGGGAATGTATATGTATAGTAATTATGATCAGTTACGAAGAATGAGGCGAGATTCTCCAAAGAGGTGCGCCAAGACCACTCCCAGTGGAATACCCTGCGAGTATTACACGATGCCACGTAATGTTGACGCCCCGCCTGCCGGTTATACTCCGTATACTCAACATCAGGTCTATGATGTGAATAATAAAGGCGAGCTAGTCCGGGTATCAATCCGCGTTCCACGATATAAAGACGAGAATGGAAATGTCTATGAAGAAGTCCTCAGCATGGTTGAGGGAAAATATACGCATGATGCCCTGGAACTGCTCCATCAAAAATTCAGGAACCCAGCATGGACATATGATGATCTGCGGAAAAGTTTTCCGCTAGGTAAAAATGCTGCAAAGGATGCATACGAAACTTTACTTCCATGGGCAAAATATAATTGTGTCTTTCCGAATTATCCAGATAGTTACACTCATTTGTGGTTCATATCTGTCCCTTATAAACAGTCGATTTTGACATTCTGCACTTACTTTGATTTTGGAGCTGAACCAGAGTCTCTTGAGTTTTCTTTGTTCGACATTCTTATAGATGACGATTTTGAATCATTGCCGAAGAATATGGAAAAATATGCTTATGGATCTAATCTAAAAGCCTGCATATGCATGCCCGCAAATCACAAACTATATGAAAAACTGCATACTATTTTACCAGATGCCAGATATGTATTTGACGAATTTCAATTACTGACTATCATGAAAGACTGCGCTAATAAAAACCAGGAAATTAAACAGCCATTTCATTCACAACGAGCTGAAACATTAGCAATCTTAAAGCAACTGTTCTATAAAGAATGTTCAGCACAAAAAGCTCAATCAGTTTGTGTATCTAGCATCAGATTCTTATTCGATTATAGAAATATAAACGATTTAGATTTATTTAAAAATAATTTAGAGCTCATACTGCACGAACAACCAGACTTTATTGAAGGTTATTTTGAAATAAGTGAATTTCATTTATTTCTGCCATTTCAGATTCAAAAATCTATGCAGGAATTTTTGAAACAGCATGGATATGAGGCCACCAGATTATCATACATGCTGTTATCTCAAATCCGTGATTTGCCATATGTTGAACCATTTTCATGCTATAGCATTGTTCCAGCACTCATGACAGACGAAGAATTGGAGGCAATGACGGAAGAAAGTGAAACAATTATTGAAAATGCCCTTATGTCGTCTGTTCTTGACAACTTGAAATGGATGTCTAACGGACCACTTCTTTATTAAAATTGCTGCCATCACTGTTTCAGTGGTGGCATTTTCTTTGATATCCCCAATACTCCAATAATGTCAAAATGTCATTATCATAATTATAAAATGTCACTTTCGACATAATTGAAAATTAAAATATCAATAATGACATAATTTTATAAGGAATAATGCAACAGTTAGGGAGCAGTATGCGGTCAAAATGCCGGGTTTGCATCCGGTGTTTTGACTCCTTACTGTCGAAGAAATATACTGTTGTTTAATTGAACGCCTGACTTAAAAACACTTGTTCGGTATGCGTATATTAAAATCATGTCCCCTAATGTCCATTTGTGTCCTATATTTTCCTCCATTTTGTTGACATTCGGGTGTTCGTATGTTAGAGTAAAGAACGTAGAAAAACAAAGTGGAGGAATTTAACTATGGATACGGAACTGTTAACTGTTTCTCAAACAGCTCAATATCTACAGCTATC
>CAJLTE010000042.1 GCA_905209435.1 uncultured Blautia sp.
TATTGGCACCAACGCTCATATCGAAAGGTCCCATTACGCAGATAAAGTAGAGGCCGCATCCGCCAACTGCGTAAATTAATGCTGATTTCATGTAGGTAGCCAGTTTAGCAGGGGAACCGAAAGTAGTTGGTGCAAGTACTTTGAATACTGCCCAGAAAACTACAAGCATAAGAATCAGAATGCCGATTCCATAATACTGGCTTTGTTTGAGTTTCTTCATAACCATTCTCCTTATCCATTTCTTCGCCCGCCAAAAGCAGGAGGTCAGACACTTTATCAGGTTTGGCCTTTTGCTTCGAGCGGGCGCTGATCAAATCCTTTTAATAATTCTCCACTGCCTTTTGGAGGAAAGGCAGTGGAGCATGGGATCATCATATTAGTTGCTGTGACGGGAAATAACGTCGTCGATAGAAAGTGATGTTGCAGCTTTGTTCAGATCGTCGAAGCTGTATCCAGCTAATTCAACGAGTTCTTCATCTGTATATGGATCATCATCTACAAAGTATTTCTTGTAGTTGTTATAGTCTTCGGAAGAAGATACATACAGATATGGGAACTGGATTTCGTATCCGAAGGATCCTTCATCTTTTACATAGTTGCCTTTGATTGCGTTATATGTGATAAGGAATGCATATAACGGGTCGCAGAAGTGTCCGCCTGATTCAGCAAACATTCCGCCTGATTCAAGCTGCTCGCCAAGGTCATCAAGGAAGTCTGTGGAAACAACGTCGATCTTTCCTGTAAGTCCTTCGTTTGCCAGAGCACCGATGGAACCAACAAGTGGGTCACCGCCGCCACCTGCAACGATCAGAGCGTCCATATCAGGGTTGGAGTTGTAAAGGGAAAGAGCTGCTGCTGCACCTTCTTCGGAAGATGTGTTAGCATATACAGGCTCTGTGATTGTTGCCTGATCATCAGGATTAGCTTCGTTCCATTCGTCAACTGCCTGTTTGTAACCTGTCCATCTCTGCTGGAATGTAGCATCACCAACTGTCCATGCCTCAAGGCCGATGTTTCTGTCACCGTTCTCAAGAAGCAGGTTAACCAGTGTATATCCGTTTGTTACTTCGTCTTCATGAACTGCACCAAGATAATACTGTGAGTTGCATGCTGTCTGATATACTTCAGGGCTGTTCTCTTCGGAGATGATACGGTAGAACTGTGTAAGGTAAACCTGGTTTGCATCGCAGGTCTGGATTGCAGATGTCATTTCAGAGTCTGCTGAGTTACAGATTACGATACCGTTACATCCTGCTGCACAAAGCTGCTCAACAGAAGCTGTAACCTGCTCAGATACATGTCCCTGGTCAACATACATTACATTAACACCAAGAGCATCAGCTGCTTTGTCAATGATTTTTTTACTCTGGCTTCCAAGTACGTCTGTGGAGCTCCAGATTGATACGCCGATTGTGATGTCGTCATCGGCTGCCTGTGCTGTAACTGCACCTGCCGGTAAAGAACCAACCATTGCTGCTGTTGCTGCGATAGCGACTGCTTTTCTCATTCTTTTTTTCATGTTGTAAAACCCTCCTTGAAAAATTTGGTTTTTGATTTTTGTGAACGGAAGTTTTTGTTCCGAGCTTTCCGTTCCTCTGTGATTATATTAAACCATATTTAGGCTTTGGGCAGTTAGGACATATTTGGAAAATTTTGTTGCACATTCTTGACCAGTTTGTATATGAAAATTGGACAAAATGTGAACAAGTTGTACAAAATGACAGTAACTTGTATGGTCTGTTTCTTTATATATTGTCATTCAGCTACACGCTGAACCTCAATAACCACCAGCGGCAGATAAAAAGCAAGCCCTCTGTATAGTTTCAACGTCAACCACTATACAAAGGGCTTACTCTCAGGCTGTTGTTCTCTTTATCCTCAATAATCTGCTCAGTTCTGTCTGAGTTTCTTCTATATTAATTATGTTATGAGCATCCAAATACCATATGTGTCTGCCGGAATTACTGTGCAAGGTTATTCCGATATTCTCTCGGACTACATCCCATTTTCTTTCGAAATACCCTGCTGAAATAATTATAATCGTCATAACCGACCAGAAATGAGATAGTCTCCAGTTTCTTATCCTGGTCTTTCATAAGCTCTGCTGCTTTTTCCATACGGATCCTGGTAAGGAATGCAATGATGGTCTCACCATATTTCTGGCTGAAAATCCTGGAAAGATAGCTTGCATCCATATGATACTGCTCTGCCAGGGCTGTAAGCGTGATATTTTCATGATAAGAGCGCTCAATATATCTGTGGATCTGCTCTACCTGCTGCATGATAGAGCTGGAATCAGAACTCTTATCTTCTCCGCTCTCCCACAAACTGTCCAGTAGAATCTTTAACGAAGCAAACAGAGATGGTGCATTAAGACACTTCATATAATAATCAATATTATCCATGGCTTCCTCTGCCTGCGCAGTAAGCTCCGGACATTTCTCCTGTACATAGCGGTACAGGATTCCTGTGATCCTGCCTGCATACTGTTTTACATCCAGATAGCTCCAGCTGCCATTGTCACAATGTCTGAAATCACATGTTTTGAAGATCAGTTTCTCTGTCTCTGCTTTCTGTCCTGTCAGCAGCAGATGATACAATTCTGTCTCCATATGAGCAGGTGCCAGTTTTCCAATTGTCTGAATTTCACCATTATTCTTTTCCTCCGGGCATGACAGAATGCAATGATTCCGGCTGAACGGACGTGTAACCAGCGCAGCAACCAGTTCTCTGTAAATCGTTCCGATATCATCCAGAGAACTTGTCTGTTCATGAAGAACAACTGAAACCGGACCATATTCCTGCAGCGGAAACTCTTTGAGAATGTTTTCCGCAAGTGATTTGAGCGCCTTTGCATCTGCAGTCTCTACGATCAGGAACTCACTCATCTTATTACTGTTATTAAAAATAATCGGATTTTCTGCAGAGCCAGTCAGTTCTTTCAATCTGGATTTAATATTCCATGACATCTGTAAGTTATCATGATCAAACCGCTCTGCAATTTCCGTAATATTATAAAATTTCACCATCAGAGTCGCAACCTCTGAAAATGTACTGGTGCTGGATATATGAGTCTGAGATGCAGACTGTCCATACAGTTTTCCGGAAAGTAATGCAGAATATTCACTGTCTTCCAGGAATGAAGAAAGCTTATGTTCCTGAATCCTGCTGGTTTCATCCTGACGTTTCGCATTTTCTCTCTCTTCCAGAACTCCCAGAGCTTTCGTAAGGACCTTGACCAGTTCTTCTTTTCCTACAGGTTTCAGAAGATAATCCAGACCGCCGGATACAAATACACCTTTTACTTTATCAAAATCATCATAACCGCTGATCGCTATGGTAATGATATCAGGATATTCTTTCTGAAGACGCTCCAGTAACTCCAGGCCACTCAGAAATGGCATATTGATATCTGTAAGAATAATGTCCGGTTTTTCTTCCGGTATCCGCTCCAATACCTCTTCGCCATCGCAGACAGGTTCCAGAAATTCCAGCGAATATTCTTCCCATGGAATCAGGCTTCTGATATTTTCGCGGCTCCAGAATTCATCGTCTGCTGCAAGAACTTTATATTTCATAGATTTCAATGATATTTCCTCCTGTTTCTATCATCTGTTATCTCTATTTACTTCATAGTTTCAGAAATGTAACATACCGTTCTCCCCAGACTCATTCTGCACCATTGTCAGAATGTTCGGTATCATTTTCCGAAACCGCCGGAACTGTGATCGTTACTGTTGTTCCCTCTCCTACGGTACTTTCAATATGAAGTCCATATTCTTTTCCAAAAAGTTTCTTCAAACGTGCATTCACATTAAGGATTCCAATGGAAACACCGGTTTCCACACGTTTCATATCATTCTGTTCAAGCAGACGGTTCATAGCTTCCGCATCCATTCCTGCTCCGTTATCCCGGACTGTGATCACCAGATTCTCACCAACATGTTCCGAACGAATCAGCAGCTTTTTGTCCTTGCGGCGCACATTTCTGAGACCATGTGTCAGAGCATTCTCCACAACCGGCTGAATACAGATCCGCGGCATCGGATCCTGAAGTGTATCACTGTCTATCTGATAATCATAAGCAACCGCGGAGCCGTTTCTTACATCCATAACATAGAGGTAATTTCTCACATGCGCCATTTCATTCTGCAGGGTTGAAAGTTCATCTGTCATATTCAGACTGTATCGGAAAATTGCTGACAGTGAACGGCACATTCCACTTACCAGCGGACAGTTCTGCGCATTTGCAATACCGCTCATAGTATCAAGCGTATTATAAAGAAAATGCGGGTTGATCTGCGCCTGAAGCATTTTGTATTCTGTACGCTCTACCAGCATTTTGTGCTGAAGTTCCTCCTGTGCCATAACTTCCATACGGTCAAGCATTTCGTTAAATTCCGTTCCAAGAGTAGTCAGTTCCTGAGACCATCCAACCGGCTGAACACGAAGCTGCGTTTCTCCATTCTTAATCCGTGTGATCGTACTGCTCATCTCTTCTACAGGTTTTGTCATCCACTGTGATACAAACAATACGAGTACCATAATCGCAAAGATCATAGCAGCCATTATAATAAGAAGAGTTCGGATCAAAGCTTTCTGTGCTGCTGTAAGAAGGGACTGGGAAACCAACACAAATGCTTCCAGATTATAATTCTCCTGCGAAACCTGAATCAGGTAGTTTCCATCATATTCCTGTTCCAGTTTATTGGATTCATAATAGTCTTCCACTACTTTTGCAAGCTGTTTCTGAATTCTTCGCTGACTCTCTGATGCCTGTCCTGTCATTGCGATCACCTGATCATTTAACGGCTGAAGCCACAGGCAGACCTGTTCTACATCCACATATTTGGACATGATCGATGTAAAAGCTGCACTATTGATGTCACAGATAAGATATCCCAGACTGCTGCGGTCCGCATCATAATTATGAAGTTTCAGTACCAGCCGGACAATATCCTTCTTTGCTTCATTATTGTGATATCCGGAAATCATCAGATCTGTACGATCTCCATGTACATAGTCATAAACACGATCTGAATTATCATTGTAATCCGATTTATAGATGTCTTTGGGATATGTAACAGAATTATATCGGTAGCTGCTGACCAGGTTATCCTTTGTATCATAAAGATACAGCGCAAGAAGCTGATCCTCTTTTGTAAAACGCTTTCTTGCAAAATACCAGCTTCTCCAGTAATAATTTTTCAGGCTGGAACTGTTTTCCGCTGCATCACGCATATCATTTATAAGATCCTGCTCACTGTAGATCGTAAGCATTTCTCCCCGTACTGTATGAATAAAATTAGACAGATCTGTCTGCATTTTATTTAATGATATTTCATGATCAGATATACTCTCTGCCCGTATCTGCCTGCGCAGTGACTGGTGAAAAAGAAAAGTCTGCAGCAACAGGGCAAATACCACACTGCTGATGCATAAAACAAGCAGAGCATTCCGCATCGTCCATTTATTATGTTTCATCTATCGTATCCCCTCAAAATATAACACTGATATTTCAGCCGAATACTCCGGCAACATTATTATAATTATAATACATAAATTTTGTGTTGAAAAGAAAAAACAAGAAAGCAGCGGAAGTATACACTATACTTTCCGCTGCCTTTTACTCTGAACTCTTAATAATTATACCCCTTTAATAGTTACTGTTCACACACCACTGTCCCGCGAGGTGTTTTGGCATGAATATGCCAAAATCCCTGATCTGCCTTATGCATGTAATCCTCCGATACCGATTACAGTTCAATATGTACCGCACCAACTGCACGAATATTCATTGGATATACATTTTCTTTTCCTGCAAATTCAGAAATATAGGATACATAGTTCTCTGTCTCTTCTTCCGGTACTACGCACATGATAACACCTGCAAATCCGCCGCCATGGATACGGCAGACACCTTTGCCAAGTTTCTCAAGGAAGAGATCTGTAAGTGCAAGTGCAACAGAAATTTTCTGCTCTGTAAATGCTTTGATCGGATAGCAGTTCTGGAGTAATTCCCAGGAAGATTTTCCGGATTCACTGATGAGTTTTAATACAGTTGCTCCATCTTTTTCCTCAACAGCTTTGGCTGTTTTCTCTACACGTTCATTCTCTTTAAAGAAATGAATTGCTCTTAAAAGTGCTCTGTCGTTTGTGATCTCAGACATATGTGCCAGTACATCTTCCAGAGTTGTCTCACAGAGAAGTTCGGCTCCTGCTGCTTTCGCTGCTTCTCTCATTTCCATTGGAATTTCGGAGTATTCCTGGCTTAAGTCAGCATGTCCTTTTCCTGTATTTACGATTACAAGATGATGGTTATAATCGTGGAAAGAGAAGTTTACTTTCTCATATTTCGGGTTCTCCTTGTCAGAAAAGTCAAGAAGAATCGGTCCACCAACAGCACATGCAAGCTGATCCATTAATCCAGAAGCCTTCAGCCAGTATACGTTCTCAGCATACTGTCCTGCTTTTGCGTAATCAATATATGTCATTACACCATCATTGAAGAAATAGTTAATAATGGAACATACAAGCATTTCAAAAGATGCAGAAGAACTTACACCTGCTGCACGGATTACATTAGTTGTAACATAAGCATCAAATCCAGCTGCCTTAAAACCAAATTTCTGGATTGCCTCTACCATACCAGCTACCAGAGATACAGTTCCCTGAGCTTTTGGAACACTGGAAAGTTTCTCAATGTCTACAACAACTTCTTTGTCATATCCTTCGCTTGTGATACGGATGATACTGCTGTTGTTCGGGCATGCTGCACCAATAGTATCCATATCAATGCTGGCTGCCAGTACACGTCCACCATTGTGATCTGTATGATTTCCAATGATCTCGGTTCTTCCCGGTGCTGTGAAGAATTCTGCTGTATCGTGATGGTAAATTTCTGCGAAGTGATCAGCTACTGACTGAAAACGTGCTGCTGATTTCTCTGCTTCTCCGTAAATACGTGTTAATTCATTTTTATTTGGAATATTCATTGTAAAAATCCTCCGTTGCTTTCTCCGCTCCGGCCGCTGTGCAGTGGCAGTGCATAGAATTCAGCGGCCGACGGGAATATGTGTATGAAAGTTTGGGAGCAGCCTTATTCCGGCTACACTCTTAAGATTCAGTATACTCCGGCATAACGGAAAAATCCTTGATAATCTGGGGAGAAAATAGTAAAATCTTGCGTTTATTTCCGTATAAGTGTACAATATACTTATTATCAGTCACTGTTTATCCATGAGCAGCCGTATGCTCTGTGATGCACAGAATTGATTCAATCGGTTGATATTTTCAATACTCGTAAAAACGGTCAGGCGAATAAAAATAACAGGAGGACATCATAATGGCAGAAATTATAACAGATGGTTCACAAAAAGAGCTGAAAAAGCATGGCAGTGATGAATTTCCGCTGCTTGTAAGCTACGAACAGCTTTCCGGCTATAAATCCGGTTCTTTCCTGTGGCACTGGCATCCTGAAATAGAAATCACCCTTGTTCTGGACGGACAGATTCTCTATAAAGTAAACCAATGTACTTATCATATGAAAACCGGTGATATTCTACTTGGAAATGCTAATGTTCTCCACGCAGGTTTCATGGAAGACATGCAGGACGGAAAATACGTTTCCATCACTTTTTTGCCAAAAATCATTTATGGATCTTATGAAAGTATTCTTCGCAGAAAATATGTAGAACCTTTTTTACAAAATTTCTCTATTCCTGCGATTCACATCGATTATTCTGAACCATGGCACAGAACTTTTGCTGAATATGTAAAAGAAATCATACATCTGTATGAAGAAAAGAAAGAGTTTTATGAACTGGACATCACCGGAACTCTGCAGAAACTGTGGCGCTGTATGCTGCAGAATCTCCCTGAAAATCTCCCCTATACAGAACACAGTAAACTGGAACGTAACCGTATGCGTGAGATCATGGATTATCTGGAACACAATTACATGAATAAAATCCAGATGAAAGACATCGCGGAAGAAATCCATCTCTGTGAAAGTGAATGCAGCCGACTGTTTAAGCGTTACATGAATGTTTCCTTGTTTACCTTCCTGCAGGAATACCGTGTAGAGCGAAGCCTCGAATTCCTTCTCAATTCCGGTGACAGCATTATGGACGTCGCCCAGAAATCCGGATTTACAGACTCCAATTATTATGCTAAGGTATTTTCCCGTGTGAAAGGCTGCAGCCCGCAGAAGTACAGGAAACAAAATATCAGAAAAATTTAAATAATTTATATTTTTTCTAGTTTGAAATTTACAATTGGCTTTTTCCATGTAAGCAAATTAAACATGAAAAAAGCCAATTAAATTTATCTTATCCGAAGTCCTTTGTAATCTATTTTTAGTTTTGTCCTCTGTGTTCTTTTCAATATACATCCACTAATTAACTAAACTTAATGTTCTCAGAATCAGCAAACCAACCTTTCTGTCCATTAACCGAAATCTGATAAAGATAAGTGGTGCGATTCAGTCTTATGTAGTTTAATGTCACCTTCTGTCCTGCTTTTACACGGGGCCCATTTTTAACATTAAGGTTTGACATACTTTTACTGGTACTGAAAGAATTTTTTGCATAAAATATTTTTCTACCTGTAACTCTGGAAGTCCAGGATTTACAAGTGATTTTGTTATTTTTTACTGTAAATTGTGTTTCCACAGTAAGCGAATCTCCTACATTTTTAAAAGAATAAGGATTTCTCCAATATCCACCAGTAGATGATTCTACATAAAGAGTATTCTTTTTTACTTTTTTAAAATTTGAAAAAGAAAAAACTTTATTTAAATTTTTTTCGCCCGGTGTAGATTTAAATTTTCCGCCTGAATACATATATGCCTTTAGGTCATGACCGCCATATAAATAATTAGTTGTCAGCAAATATGTATCTTTCGTACTAATCTTACACCAATATATATCAGCTCCCTTTCCTATAAAAATGCGCTGTTTAAATTTTCCATTAAGATAAATTCTTGCGTACCCTCGTTCTGAGTCAGCAGTACATTTAAAACGATCTCTCTTACCATCTCTAGTAAAATCATAGTTTGTATACGTTTTATCCGCTTTCAAAACAACCATCTGACTCGCTGCCTGTACGGTAACAACCTTACTGTCAATAATAAGGAGTACTCCCAAAAGCACCATACATAACATGTGACACCAGTTTCTTAATTTTCTACCTTCCTTCATAAATACACCTTCCTCATATAAAATTCTTTTTACCCTTTGCAATAGTTTTTATATAAATATATACTATCATGCCCTTATACGGCTTGCAATGACTGACATCAGTGCAAAAGCTCCTATTCGTATATCGATATTTTACCTCAGTTTCCAAAAACAATGACAAATTTCTCATCAAAATGTTTCTTGCCTGACTGTATGGACATCTCCATGCATGTCAAACGGATAAAATCATTCGCATTCGCTACTTGTTCATAACAACATCCATATCTGATACTACTGTCCCTGATAATCCCCAGAATATTTCACATACGCATCCGCGCAAACATTCTGTACAGATGCCAGATTTGCCTTCGCTTCGTCTTCTGTTCCATATACACCTGCAGTGACAACATAATATCTTTCAGTATTGAGATTACTCCAGTCTGTTGTCAGAAATACATTTGCAGAAAATCCGGCATTGTTAAGATTTTCTGCGTAGCTATATGCATCTCCCGATTCTCTGGATCCATAGCACCATATGCCATAAAATGGTGCTGTAGAAGAACTCTCCTGAACTTTCGTTTCAACAGTCTGATCATTCTCAACTCTTATCTTCTGGAATTTAATCCGCGGCAAATATCCCATGTCATCAGACGTTTCATATTCACTATGCAGTGCATCATCGCTTAGAGAATACACGCCAAAACAAGTTTCACCCATTGTTTCATCAATAAACAGATACCCTGTTTCTTTCTGAAAATGTACTAAGCCCTCTGATGCCCAGGAATAAAACAATGCGTCAGGAAGCTCCGTATACTCTTTGCTATTACCATCATAGCGATAAACATGATAAATATACTGCCCACCCTCTGTTGCTTCAGATGTAAAACTCCTTACAATGAGCTCCTTACTTCCATCCCGGTCCAGATCAACCCTGCTGTATGCCATTGGTCTTTCAGCGGCGGTTTTCTTTTTTTCTCCGCTTCTGTTCACCAATTCTTCCAAGTGTCCTTCGGACAACTGCAAAACGCCGCAATATTCATCCTCTTCGTCCGAATATAATCTCAGATAAAACAGAGATTTCATATTTTTTACCGGACAAATGCAAATATCTGCCTTATTCGGACTCTGCTCTGTTTGCATAGAAAAAACTTTGTTTTCATCTATGTATACAATAATGCTGGCATAACCATTTTCATTGCTTACAGCATATACGCTTACCTGTTCATTTTCATTATCTGCATTCATGTCATATGAATCTTCCCAGATTTTCTCCTGATATGCATATTCACCCTTCAGTTCCTCCAACGCACCAGAACTGCTGTCTGCGTCCGCTCCATATACATAAATACAGGATAGCCCAACGCATAGCATCATACACATTATAAATTTACATGTTCTTTTTAAAATCATCTATTCTTTCCCCATTATATTCTACTCTATAGTAAGCATTCCACTTTCAGCCGACATTGTTGCAGTTACCGTTGCAAGATCTTGTACACCATTCTCACTTGATGCTACACCGGCGCTTATTGGATTGGGAGCGTCTGCTAAATCCTGATATGGATTCTCAGCATAGTCTATGGACTGTAACGTCTGTACATTGCTGCTGTTCCATGAACCGTTCATCCCTGCTGGTGCCAGGCTGGCAACAAAATTCTCCTGGCCTTCTCCATTTCGAACTGTCCCGGAAACACATAATGATACAGTCCCATCATCAGATAGACTGTAAACTTCAACTGTTGTTCTGACAGCAGGAGTTCCATCCCCTTCATCATAACCATAGCAGTAAGAAGCGAATCCTATCTCATGCATTCCATTGTTATTCATAATAAAACATGTCTGTGTATTTCCATAGGAAATGTCTTCCACCGCCTCATCCAGACCGACAGATACTGTCTGAGATGCAGTCATTTCAACTGTTCCATTATTGACTTTATAGATTCTGAAACCCATCTTCCCACTCTGCATTTCCGCAACTACAAGCTCCGGGATTCCATCCCCGTCCAGATCCTGAATTCCGTCAGTCAGTCGTCCAGTCATTGTTGCTGCCGCGCTGCTTCCATTACCGTAAGTATAAGAAACTGATGTACCACTGAATTCTGCAGACGGAATTTCCGCCGGGAGAGTGTCATTCTCATAGTCACTTAATATCTGCTCTACTGAAGATGAGGCTCTCTCGGTATCATCACCATATTCATTTTCTTCCACCGAATTCTGCCCTGCATTATTCCCTTGCGCAGAATCATTTTCTGTATCTATTTCTGAGGCTGCCACTTCTGGAGAATACTGATTTGAGGAATTACTCTTTGAATTATATTCCCAATCTTGCTCAATATCTGAATCTGCGTCCTCAAGATCATCGTCATCATCTGTATCGTTATATTCGAGATCATCGTTATCATCTGCATTGCTATATTCAAGGTCATCATCATCTACGTCATTATTCATATCAATATCCGAATTTCCATTGTCTGCTGCACTGTAATGATTTTTATCATCTTCAGGATTATTAAGTTCAGCTGCTGCTATGCCATCATTACTGTCATTATCTACCGGCGGAACTTTCTCTGATTCAGGCGTTACCGTAGGGTCCGGGTCCTCATCTGATTTCCCGTCTATAAACTCATCAACCGTATATGAAATTTTTACCAGTTCAGCTTCTACATCACTGCTATCACCACCAGGGTTCTGATCATTAGCATTACTGTTACCAGTGTTTTGATCATTAGTCACCTTTTTATTTTGTATCTGCTGCATAGTATCTTCTAACGCTTTCTGCAGTGCCTGGGCCTGAGCCAGATTTGTCAGATTGACAGACGATTTCTGTAAATATTTTACCGCCTGCTGCGGCTGCTTTCTTCCATTGTAGACTCTGGCCATTCCTGTCGCAGCATCTGCTGATTTCGGCTCAATCTTCATACTTTTATCAAACGCTTCTTCTGCCTTATCATAGTCTGCCTCTTCCAGATATTTATTTCCAATATCAATCTGCTTCTCTGCCCTTGCCTTATTTATCTTCGCAGGCATAATTACTGCTATAGCAGCTGCGCTAGAACCGATACATACAATCCAGATAACTGCTAAAATAATTATCGTATTCTTTTTTGCCTTAGATCTTCGTTTCTTTTCCAGAGATTCTCCACACTCTATGCAAAAAAGATTTCCCTTAGGATTCTCCTTGCCGCACCTGGGACAGCTCTTGCTTCCTTTTCTTCTTTTTTCAGGCATTCCTGACTCCTCCCTTTATGTATAACTATTTTCAAATACACCGCACAAACTCTTTGTCTGTATATTTGTATTATAAAATATAATTTCACACCTTTTACTACTAACTGTCAAGCATATATTCGATAAATATTGATTAATCATATTGTTTTTACATTTTACCATATCACATCCAACATTTTACCATAATTTTCTTGTGAAATTACACCTGTTGCGATATGATAACTGTAATTTAAGTATACAACGAAAGGAATTACAGACATGGAATTATTAAATGGACGCCCTTCCGATACAGCAGGACGATTAGAAAAAGAGATCCGCGTTTATGACCTGCTGGATTCTCTTGGAATCTCCTATCAGAGAGTCGATCATGAACCTGCAATGACTATTGAAGCATGTCAGGATATTGATAAATTAATGGGAACACATATGTGCAAAAATCTTTTTCTGTGTAATCGGCAGGAAACAGATTTCTACCTTTTGTTGATGCCTGGGGATAAGAAATTTAAGACAAAGGAACTCTCTTCCCAGATCAATACTGCACGTCTCTCCTTTGCTAATGAAACTCATATGGAAGAATTACTGGATATCACACCTGGATCTGTAAGTGTTATGGGGCTGATGAATGACAAAGATAACAAAGTGCAGCTCCTGATCGACGAAGATCTTCTGCCACATACTTATCTTGGATGTCATCCATGCATTAATACCTCCAGTCTCTGCATAAAAACGGAGGATATTTTAAAAACATTTCTCCCGGCTGTACACCATGAGCCGCGATACGTGAAATTACTCGGAAAGTAACATCCTCCCCCCTATAGAGGTGGGAGCTTCCGGTATAAAAGCAAAAAACTGCCATCGAAACAGTTTCCTGTTTTATGGCAGTTTTCTTCTTTATCAGAAGGACATTTGCATTTATGCCGGTTCCTGACTATTTCCGGTTCTATATTCTTTTGGTGACATTCCCTTCACTTTCTTGAACACTCTGGAGAAATACTTCTCATCACGAAATCCTACACGATAGGCAATCTCATAAGATTTCAGGATATCTGTCGCTCTGACCGGCTTCAACAGATATTCTTTCGCTCCATATCTGATCGCCTGCTGGGCATATTTAAATTCATCATATCCACTGAGAATCACGATCACCGGATCAAGACCTGCTTTCTTTGCCTCCTGCATAACTTCGATTCCATTTTTCAATGGCATCTGCACATCAAGCAGCACCAATTCCGGGCGATACTGAAACAGAATATCCAGCGCCTCCTGCCCGTTTTCAGCCTGATAGATCTTATCAAATTTGTCAGAGTGAAGCTGTATGTATTTCGCAACACCTCTGCGAATTGTATCTTCATCATCTGCAATTAATATTTTCATTTTCCCACTCCCTCGCTTTTTCATAAGGAATAATCAGTGTAACCGTCGTTCCTTCATTCACACGGCTCTCAATCTGCAGGGAAAACTTATCCTGATACTTTCTCTGCAGACGTTCTCTGATATTTTTGATGGCATAACGCCCGATTCTCTGCTTCCTGTACTGGACCGGTTCTTCCTGCCAGAGTTTCTCAATCTGCTCCTGCGTCATTCCGCTTCCTGTGTCCTTAATCTCAAACCAGATTTTTCCATCTTCAAGCTGTCCTGTCACTGTAAGCAGACATGGTGTGCTGACATTCTCAAAACCATGCACGATGGCATTCTCCACAAATGGCTGTAAAATGAGTTTCGGAATAACAGCATTTTTTATACTGTCATCCACATGAATCTCATAATTCAGACGTTTCGTAAAACGCATTTTCTGAATCTGCAGATAACAGGAAACCAATTGCATCTCCTGCTCTACCGTTACTTCTCTTTTCCCCTGACTCAGAACAAGACGAAAAAGATCTGACAACGCCAGGATACTCTCTGCAATGTCATCATTTCCCGCATCTGTAGCCTGCCAGTAAAGAGAATCCAGAGTATTGTACAGAAAATGTGGATTGATCTGTGCCTGCAGTGCTGCCAGTTCACTCTCTTTTTCCTGCAAAGTAATAACATAGTTCTTATCGATCAGTTCTTTAATTGCCAGAACCATCCGGTTAAAACATTCTGCCACCTCACCTACTTCATCATGTGTAGTCACTTCTACCTGCTGCTCGAAATCTCCGGTAGAGAACTGATCAATCGCTGTGCAAAGCTGACGCAGAGGCTTTGTTACAAGATTGGAGATAATTGCCAGCAAAGGCAGTAGACCGATCATCATACCGATCAGAAGCAACAGCGGCATATAAGCAATATCCCGAAACTGCATCTGAAGACTATATATCGGAACAATTCTGCATACAATACTGGAGTTCTTTTCCATCTGTCTGCAATATACTTCATAATCGCCATACTGAAAATGTGTTTTTCTCTCTTTGTAATTCTGCTGCAGAAACTCGTCACTGCTCAGATACTCATCCAGTTTCCCGTCTATTTTTCCGGTCTGAACAAGATGATTGCCATTCTGATCGAGGACAAGAACTCTCTCTTTCTCATTCTTCAGCGTATTCTGGCATACATTTTCAAAATATTCGCTGCTTACACCAATTACAATATATCCAAGTGTCTTTTTCTGAGTAAGATCAAAGATTTCACGATAAAGAACAAGTTTATTAAATCGATTGGTCTGATAGGTATCACTTTTTCCTTTCGGAACATATCTCCATACCATTCCGTTTTTGGCTTTCAGTGTTTCCTTATAAGTCTCTGTACTGCGGATTGCATCTATATCATCCACATATGCACCGGCGTCCATGCATCGAAGATACGGCCGGATTCCGTTTTCCGGATAAATAGCAATGGTTTTGATATGCCCTTTCAGGGACATCATATCCTGCACGATCGCCATTGGTGCCTCTTCCAGCCATAGCTTAGCATTCTTATTTTTCTCCTGTACTTCTGATTCATTTGCAGTCAGAAGATTATGAATATCATTATTAATACAGATATACGTGGAAAAATCCTTGATATCCGACTGAAGGATACCAAGGCTCTCTGCCAGTGTGCTGACACTGGCTTCATCATTTTTCTGGCGATCTGCGATCACATCATTATAATTCTTAAGCAAAAGAGCAAGGCATATGATGATCAATACCAGTGTAAGTATCAGATATCCGTAAAAGATCAGCTTCTTCTTTACGCTTAAATGATCGACCCACTGCTTGATTCTTGTCATATGCCCTGTCTCCCTTAAATATTTTTCAGCCTTTTACTGCTCCCATCGCAACGCCTTTGGTGATGTGCTTGTTCAGGATAATATAAACGATAACCGCCGGAGCTGCTGTCAATGCCATTACTGCAAACTGAACTGCATAGTTAGAGGAATACTGTCCTGTAAATTCCAGAACTGAGATTGGAAGTGTTTTCCATTTCGGAGAGCTTAAATAGGTACTTGCCATCATAAACTCATTCCAGTTGTTCAGAAATGTCATGATCGATACTGTTGCAATGGATGACTTCAGCATTGGTGTAATAATCTGGAAAATAATTCTGTAGATTCCGCATCCATCCATAACTGCTGCCTCTTCCAGTTCTACAGGAATAGATTCCATGAAACTGGTCATCAGGAATAATCCCTGTGGAAGCGAAAATGCCACATAAGGGATCAGCAATGCCCAGATAGTATCTGTAAGCCCTAATTTACTGTAAATTTTGTAATTCGGAAGTAAAGTTGCATGAATCGGAATCATCATTCCCATAAGAAGTAAAGTCTTAACCAGTCCGCTTAATTTCCAGTTCATTCTCCGGCATGCAAAAGATGCCATGATGGAAACCAGAATGACCAGAAGAACAGCCAGTCCATTGGTAAACATCTCATTGCTGCTGGCCAGAGAGAAATCTACCAGCCATACAAGAGGGAATATCTGGATCACTGCCATGATGATCAGAACGATCCACAGAAGCGGCTTCTTTGCCTTGCTGTTTTTCTTTCCTGCATGTTCCATTATGCCGCCCTCCTTCTTTTTGCTTTGACAGGTTTATCTTCACGGTCTGCAAAAATCGTATTCAGAACTACCAGTACGGACCAGATCGCATTCTGCTGACTGAGCCAGTTGATATTACCCTTGCCGCCAAATGCTTTGATAATATTGTTTAAGAGTCCGAAATTCGGATTGTATATGAATTTCCATAAGTAAGCGATAACTGCTACAGAAATAACGTTCGGAATAAAGTATACACATCTGAAAAAGCCTTCTGCTTTTCCACTGAGTTTATCGAGTACTGCTGCGGTGATCAGCGCCAGCGGATGCTGGATACAGATAAATCCAATAGCAAGTAAAAGTGAGTTTCTGAGAGACATCCAGAATGCCTTGTCTGTCATTAAGTTCTTATAGTTTTCCATTCCGATGAAATTCATGAATCCCATTCCTGAATAATCGGTAAATCCATAATATACACTCAGGCAGATCGGAGCGAGGATCGCAAAGAAAAATAACAGAAGACCAGGCAGCACCAGACTGAAGATTACAAGTTTGTTGCTGTATAATTTTTTCATAACTTGGTTGCTCCTTATCGTTTTAAATGCGTTACTGTCTGTTTGTTTCAGTAACCTTAAATTCAAAATTGTGAATTGTTTGCTTCTTATTTTTTCTTTTATTTCAAGCTATTTCATTGGTTTTTCTGAAATTTTTTTTAAACGGCCGTTTGTTTTATTTGATGACTCAATTTTACCATCTGTTTTTGGCAATTAACAGATGGCAATCTTTTAAAAAGGTGGACTATTTTTAATTTTTTTGTTATTGTAAAAATTTAGACCTTACTCAAGTATTCTATACACAGCAGTTCCAAATTCAAGAAGTGTACAGTTTCCGTATGCTTCTGAAATCAGGATAAGAGTCATAACAGTAAACGTCCAGAGATTCCTTCTCCATCTTATGATTATCCAGATTCCAGAACTTACCGTTTGTTGTAATGTAATCTCCAGATTTCAGATATTTTCTGATGATTTCTGCCTGCATTTTGCAGAAATTGCGGGCACTTACAGAAATAAAACGGATATAATCCAGATGCTGATGTGGATTGATTGCCTCATTTGCTACAGGACGAAGAACATATATCTGATCCCATTCTGTATAAGTCTGATTCCAGAAAACTGTTCCCCACGCTTCATTTAATTTCTCCAGAGTTCCGTACTGATTTTTCAAATATTCACGGAATGCCACAGAGTCTGCCTCTGAATAGAATTCGTTTACTTCACAGTTAAGTTCATTATCAATCTGCCATCCTACGATTGCCGGATGTTTCGCATAATGAGCTGCTTCTTTCTCTACAATTCTGGCGCAGAGTTTCTGATAAACCAGTGAATTGTAATTATAATGACGTCTTCCTCCATGCCTCAGAAGTATGCCGTCCTTTGATGCATTTAACACTTCCGGATACTTCTCTGTCAGCCATGCAGGAGGAGTTGCTGTCGGTGTTCCGAAGATTACCTTCATTCCTTTCTCACTGCACAAATTCAGAAATTCATCGAAATAATCATAGGTAAAAACACCTTCCTCAGGTTCTACTTTGCTCCATGCAAACTCTGCAATACGGATTACAGAGATTCCGGCTTTCTTCATTCTGTCAAGGTCATCTGGCCAGAGTTTCTTATCCCAGTGCTCCGGATAATAACAGGTTCCCATTGTCAGTTCATTCCATTTATAGTTTTGTTTTGCGTTCATGATTTTTATCCTCCATACATCATCGTTGGTCTGGTATATCATTATTTTCTGGCATTGCTATAAGTTATATAAGCATATCATCCCTTTACATCACCTGCAACCATATCTCTAATAGAAAAGGAGATCCTTCACAGATCTCCTTTTCGTTGCAAATTTGTTCTATATAAACTTAGCCTATATAATTGGGTTAAGCCCTATATTAATATTCCACAATATGTTTTGCTACTTGCCTGATTTGATCAAATTATGCCTCTTCTACAACCTTAACATTCCATGCTGAAACTGTGATTGTTTCTCCGTCCTGTACAGCTTCCTCTGAGAACAGTTCTTTTCCGTTTGCACCATGATATACCACATTCTGCTCTTCTGCGGAATAGTTCAGGATATATCTGACGATTTTTCCCAGGTCATTAGTTCCTTTTCTTACGATTACCGGCCAGTTATATTCTGGAATTTCTACTTCTGCACTGTTAAGGGCTTCTGTGATCACTGCTTTTAAGGTATTGTCATCAGTCATGCATCCGATGTAGACGGCAGTTCCTTTTCCATAATGATTCTTAGTGATCGCTGCGTATTCTTTCCAATTATAATGGTCATAGGATGCAAGTACTTCTGCTTCCTGCGGCATTAATAATTCCATGAATACTTTTGCTTCTGCTTTTTCGCCTGCTCCGTCTGCAGTTCCATTAATAATGCTTCCAGTCAGTCCTGTGTTCTTCGGGAATGTAAACTGCTGGTAGCTGACACCGAAACAGTTACTCAAAATATGCGGCTGCATTTCATGGCTTACTTTGATGTTCTCATTTGCAAAAGCAGTCTTGAATGTTGCAACCAGTGTACCGCCGTTTGCTGTATACTGTTTCAGTTTTTCCAGCAATTCATCCGGTGCTGCATAGAGGGCAGGGACAAAAATTGCTTTATACTCATCAAAGTTTTCAGATTCCGGCCATACGAAATCGCACTCGATATTCATCTTAAACAGTGTGTCATAAAGCCAGCGGACAACATCATTATATCCAATACCGTTATCTCCCGCTGCAGTTGCTTCAATTCCAAACCATTTGAGAGCTGTTAACGCTTCATTACTTACGAGAATGGCAACATTATTTTTCTTCTTCAGATTTACCAGATGACTTCCGAGCTTAGCGAATTCACTTCCAACAATGCAGGCTTCACGGTACGGCGCATTCTCCTGCATATCATGACTGAGAAGTCCCTTCCAGTATGTCTCAAATGAATTATGAATGGAATGCCAGTGCCAGTACATTACACTATTGGCACCACTTGCCAGATGACTGTATGCCTGAAGTCTGAGCTGTCCCTTATAAGGAGTCCATCCCGGATAACCCTGTGCCTCTGTTTCCAGAACCAGATAATTATCTCTCTTTAATGAACGGATCATGTCGCCGCCAAATGCGATCTCTGCACCTGTCAGGTCATCCTGTGTCGGATGGTAAATGTCTGTGCCTGCAATTGTCAGGGCTTTTGCAGCATGGTAATGGTTGACGTCCGGCTGAACGCCAAAAGAATATCCACGCCATTCGAAGTCAAAATTGTGAGTAACAAACTGGTCTTCTCTACGGTATTCATTTACGATATCTGCCTGCCAGCTAAGGAATTCATCTACCAGTGTTCTCTGGAATTTCTCGAACTCTGCGCCAAGACTTCCATTGATGGTTCCCCTCACATCCGGGAAATCTTCCCATGCATTGATGCGGTTGCTCCAGTAGTCCAGGCCAAACTCATGATTCATTGCATCCAGATCATTGTTGAATTTCTTTCGGAGATATTTTACAAACTTCTCCTGAACATTCTTACCGGCAGTTCCGTAATATTTTGTTTCGTTATCTACCTGGAAACCAATGACACATTTTCTGTGTGCAGTGCATTCCATTAATTTGCGGATCACACGCTCTGCATAGAAACGGTAGACCGGATGAGTGATATCCATAATCTGACGGGCCCCGTAGATTCCTCTACCCTTAACAGTCTCAGCCAGTACATCCGGGTGAGATTTCACCATCCATGTTGGGATTGCATAAGTAGGTGTTCCAATGATTACATTGATTCCGGCTTCTTCCATCGCGTCCATTACACGTTCTACATGTGAGAAATCAAACACGCCTTCCTGTGGTTCACAGGTGCTCCATGTGGATTCCGCGATTCTTACTGTATTGATCCCTGCCTTCTTCATCATTGCCACGTCCTGCTGCAGACGGTCATATGGCATATATTCATCGTAATATGCTGCTCCGTAGAGAAGTTCCTTCATATATAATATCCTCCAGATTTTTCTTATGCACGTATAATAACAAAGATTTCCGTAAAATTATATCGTTTATTTTGTCTGTTTATCATTTATTTTTGTTATTTGTCATCATTTTTAGCACATCTTTTTCTCAACAATATAAAAAACGTAACAGCTGATATTTTTCTCAACTGTCACATTTTTCCCATTTTCCATATTTTTTTCTGTACTTTGCAGGTGTCATTCCTGTCTGCTGCCTGAAAATATTTCCAAAATAACTCTGAGAGCAAAAAGACAGATAACTGGCGATTTCTCTTACTCCGTAATCCGAATATCGCAACATATTTTCAGCAAGACGTATCTTCTCTTTACGGATATATTGCTGAATCGTCATCCCCTCAACCCTGTGAAAAAGATCCGACAGATAACTGCTGTTTACCCCTATTTTCTGCCCAATCTCACCTATAATGATCTCACTGTGAAGGTTCTGATAGATATAATTTTTTGTCCGCTCGATCAGCTCGTTTTTCTGCTGATTCTTATGGATTTCCGCCACACGCTCCGCAAATTCATACTCTGCCTGGCGCATCATGGCATCAATTTTCACAGCATTATTCATATCCTCAATCTTCATGATATAACCGTCCACCATGGAAAAAGCTTCCTCCGGGATCATCCCCCCGCTAATGGCTGCACGAGATGCAAGCGCAATAACACAGATTGCAATATTTTTTGCCTGCCTGATCTGATTCTTCGCAAGCTGTCCAACTTCCCCACGGTAAGTTTCAGACAGACTGCGGTTAAGCATTTCCACATCTCCATGCCGGATACTGTCCAGTTCACGCAGTTCCTGATCATAAGGATTATGGGGAAGTTCCTGCTCCTGACGTTCAAAAATCGTGCTGGAAACCCGCTCTTTTGCTTCTATGATATCTGTCTCCTGAATTCCATTTTTCTGCCACAGATCATTCAGAGTCAGTTCTTTTCCGGTTATCATATAATAGAGCATCAGAATCCCGGAACCAAATACTTTAAGTTCGCAGAAAGACAGACGAAATCCCATAGTATCTTTGATATGATGCTGTTTTACCAGATAAAGTTCCGAGTCTCTTACGCGTTTTTCCGTGCATACAGGTCCTATTACAATTTTTCTGATATACTTTTCCTCATCCTTATTTTTATCAGATGTTTCTAATGGAATAACAGCATAAAGGATCGTATCATTTTCGCTCCAAAGCTCCGGATACTCCTTTATCTCATGCTTATGAATAAATGCCAGAAACTCCTCATCTGTAAATAACGGATTGCACTGCGCAGTCATATCTCCATAACAGAATTCTATTTTACCAGACTCACTGATACAGGTGATATTGCTATGCAGGATACGCACCATCTGTTCACAAATATACTTAAGATTCATATTTTTTCCTCAGACATTCTGCTCCAGATATTTCTGCAGAGAAGATACATACATATTTCCCATCTTGCTAAGAATAGAATTCTTTCTTGTAATGTATCCAATCTCCATATCACTGTTCTGGTTCTGCTCATCTCCTTCAAACGGAATTGCCAGGTAATCACTGCCATTTAATTCTTCACAGATGATTCCAGAACACAAGGTATAACCGTTCAGTCCTACCATCAGGTTCAACATAGTTGCACGGTCTGTAGCTTTAACTGTCCTCGTATAATCATTGGTAGACAAAATCTCCTCCGCCAGATAAAAGCTGCTCTTATCGCCCTGTTCAAATGACAAGCACGGATATTTCTCCAGCTGGCTGAAATTAATGGATTTCTCATTTGCAAGCGGATGATTTTTCCATAAGTAGACATATGCCTGGCAATCTATAAGGTGATGGAACTCCAGATTTGCCGAATGAAGAAGTTTTAACAATGCTTTACGGTTAAAATCACTAAGATAAAGTACACCAACTTCACTCTTCATTGTACTGACATCACTAATTACGTCTGCTGTCTTTGTCTCTCTGATTGCAAATTCATATTCCGACATATCAAATTCCTGCGCCATGTCTACGAAAGCCTTCACTGCAAAAGAATAATGCTGAGTGGAAACACCGAATTTTTTCTTGTAAGAGCCACCCTCGCTGTATTTCTCAAGAACGCTCTCATACTGACCGTAAATCTGGCGGGCATACATCAGGAATTCAGTTCCGTCATTAGTCAGAGTTACGCCGCGACCACTGCGGTTAAATATGGTGATGCCAAGTTCTTTTTCCAGTTCTTTTACTGCATTTGTCAGAGATGGCTGAGAAATATACAGCGCCTCTGCTGCTTTATTCAGCGAACCTGTCTCTGATATTGTAATGATGTAATTCATCTGTGTTAGTGTCATAATTTCAATTTCTCCTTTTGACCGCAAATCTTAATATCATTTAATCAATCAAATTTCCAGCATCAATTACAACTATCTATTTGATCCACACTCAAAACGACCTCTCTCTGGAGAATCTGCTCTTTTTCACAAAGTAGTTCTCTTTGATATAAATACTATTTTCCAGCCTCCGGATGATACAGCTGATGTTCTTTCTCCAGTTCTTTGTAAAGCTGGATACAGCTCCAACTCTGATTATGTTCTGTGAGAACTGCTTTGTAATCCACGGGCGTTCCTGCTTTTCTTAAGGTAAAAAGTACCTGGTCAAATAAATTGCCTGTGATTCCTGCAATGACCAGCATCTCTTTTTCCAACTGTTCCTGAGGGATCAACGCTGACGGGATTTCTGCCTTAGAAATTTCCTTTACTCCCGCCAGATAGCCGACTGGCTGACAGTAATCCTGCGATTCTACTGTTTTTAAACGGATCTTGAATGGCAATAATGCCATTTTTAATTTGCGTAGTTTCTGTTGGTCTTTAAAATTTATTAATAAAATAGTTGGTTTCATCTGAATTTTCCTTTCTGATTTCCTGTTCTTTCATTTTTATAAATCAACATTTAGCAACACAATGCATAATACCCGATATCTGTCGATCAATAAACTGTTCCGTATATGGATAAGATGTTCATTATATTAATATTTTTAATGTTCCCTACAGCTCATCCAATTTCAAGAAATACTTACATTAATATTCATCATATCATAAAAAATCTGCGATATTCAATACCTCTCATTGTAATTCACACGTTATTGTGGTAAAGTAGTCTCATGCTATTTTTTCCTGAATCTGGTGTATCGACAAGTTTATCAGGAAAATGAAGGAGGGAACAAATGAAAAATTTCTATTCGTGGTATAAGAAGCATATTACCACAGCAATCTTTATCGGTCTGGTCCTTGGTATTTTCACCGGACTGTTTCTGGCAGGCAGATTTGAACCGGTTCTCACTGTTACAAGTCTGATCGGAAGCATTTACATGAATGCTCTGAATATGATGATCTTTCCACTGGTCTTCTGTTCAATCATCATGGGTATCTCCAGCATCGGTAATGCCCGTACAACCGGTAAAATTACAGCCGGTGCCATGATCTTCTTCCTGTGCACAACTGCTCTTGCCAGCCTTGCAGGACTGATCATTCCAAGACTGATCCACCTTGGCGAAGGTGTCAAATTTGAAATGGCAACTTCTGACATCCAGGCAACTGAGATGACCAGCATCCTGGATACTATCAAGAACCTGATCCCGTCAAACCCGGTTGCAGCTTTTGCAAACGGAAACATGCTTCAGGTACTTGTATTCGCAGTAATCGTAGGATTCACACTCATCGCAATCGGTGAAAAAGGCAAAGCTCTTCTGAACGTGATTGATTCCTGCAATGAAGTCTGTCTGAAAGTAATCAGCACAGTTATGTACTTCACCCCGATCGGTGTATTCTGTACCATCGTTCCGGTTGTAGAGGCCAACGGTACAGATACCATTATTTCACTGGCAACTCAGCTGATCATCCTGTATGCGGCATTCTTCGGATTTGCCCTGATCGTTTACGGTGGTTCCGTGAAATTCCTCGGCAAAGAAAGCCCGGTGAAATTCTTCAAAGCTATGCTTCCGGCAGCTCTGAACGCATTCGGAACCTGCTCCAGTTCAGCAACTATTCCGATCAGCAAACAGCGTATGGAAGAAGAAATGGGCGTATCCAACAAGATTACAAGTATCGCCATTCCTCTTGGCGCTACTGTAAACATGGATGCCGTATCTATCCTGATGTCATTCATGATCATGTTCTTTGCTAACGCATGTGGAATTAACGTAAGCATTTCCATGATGATCGTAATCCTTCTGGCAAACGTACTCCTGTCAGTCGGAACCCCTGGAATCCCAGGCGGCGCTATCGCATCCTTCGCAGCACTTGCAACTATGGCTGGTCTGCCTGCAGGAGTTATGGGTGTTTATATCAGCATCAACACACTCTGCGACATGGGCGCAACCTGCGTTAATGTTATCGGAGATATGGCAGGATGCGTGGTTCTTAAGGAGAAGATTAAATTAGAAGATTAAGCAGCCCAAAAGCTGTTGTTT
Source organism: uncultured Blautia sp. (assembly GCA_905209435.1). Next base: position 24,807 of record CAJLTE010000042.1, read on the forward strand.
CCAATCGACTTAACGCAAAAAAGCTGCTGTGCATTTCTATAA
>CAJLTE010000043.1 GCA_905209435.1 uncultured Blautia sp.
CCTCCTGGTCCCAAACCAGGCGCTCTAGCCAAGCTGAGCCACACCCCGCTGTTTTCTTTATTTATTTGTGCTTCGTTGTCCGACGCAAGACATATTATATGGTAACCCACCCCAAATGTCAACACTTTTTTTCAATTTTTTTTGATTTTTTTTGAAAAAGCAAATTTTAAGAGTCAAAAAAGCGGCGCAAAGCCAGTAAAATCAAGGGTTTCCGGGCTTTTTACTTTCATGAAAAAAGTTTGGATTTTTTTATAAAAATTCGATTCCTCAGAGTAGTTTTTAAGATTTTTTGTAAAAAAATATTTTATTTGCACAATAAAAAAATCTTAATTTTTTTTGATACTTTTTATTTAACACAAGAAAGAATCCTGCTTGCAGGATTCTCCGCCTGCGGTGGGTCGCTTCAGCGACATGATTTCTCTCCGACGCAGTGCGATCCTGCCCGGAGGGCTTTTTATGTCATAGGAACATTACGAAGTAATTTCCTATGACATAATAAAAGGTTACTGCAATTTTGCGTACAGTAACCTCATAAAAATTCATAAGCAAATATTTTATTAAAGATATTTTATCTCAACCAGAGGTTCTTTTCCCTCTTCCAGCTCCATAATCGCATAACTTGGCCTGCGACCGCGCTGACGTGGATATGTGAGGCTTCCAGGATTAATCACCAGAATCCCATCCTCTTCTTCAGCTACAGGCGTATGTGTATGCCCGTACAGAGCAATCTGACAGCCCTTTTCCTGTGCTTTGGCTATAAGTCTGTCATGATCTCTGGATACAAAATAATAATGTCCGTGTGTGACCAGAATCTTATGCCCTTCCAGGATAATCTCCTCTTCATTAGGAAGATCTGTAAAAAAATCATTATTCCCTGCGACAATAGTACATGGACATTCTGCCAGAGCCTCAATAAAAATCTCTCTGCCCTCTACATCTCCGCAATGAATGAGATATTCAAAAGGAGCTTCTCTGAGCACAGCCTCTTCCAGATTCTCATCCTGTCCATGTGTATCGCTGACGATCAGTACCTTCATTTCAGTTCTTCCTTTATGGCACGTAAAGCCTTACCTCTGTGGCTGATCTTATTTTTTTCTTCCATGGAAAGCTCTGCAGATGTACAACCATATTCCGGCAGATAGAAGATCGGATCATAACCAAAACCGTTTTCTCCCTTCTCCTCATACCCAATACGGCCTTCCATTGTTCCACGTACTGTTTTTACACTTCCATCCGGAAAAGCCGCCGCAACGGCACATACGAACCTTGCAGTACGTTTCTCATCCGGCACGCCATTCAGACGTTCAATTAAATTTGCATTCTTGATTCGGTAAGAAGTATCCTCTCCCATATAGCGCGCAGAATAAATACCCGGTTCTTTATTCAGATAATCGATTTCCAGACCGGAATCATCGGCCAAAGTGATCTCACCTGTCATTTTGCAGATAGTTTTTGCTTTGATCACGGCATTTTCCTCAAATGTAGAACCATCCTCCACAATATCAGCGTGAATCCCTGCCTCTTTCATGGAAACTACCTCTACATCCATATCTGAAAGGATCTCTCTGATTTCTTTCATCTTATCCTGATTTCCAGTGGCAAAAATTATTTTTTTCATAGTCTCTATATCCTCTGTTTATATTTTTACACTGTTACATTTTTGTACTTCTATTGTATCAAAATTTTACCCGTAGATTTTTTCCGGTATCTCTTTCTGACTTTGAAACATTTTCATAAACTATCATTCCGTACTGATATCCACTTATTTCTGACTCTTTTTCGGCGGGCGCGGTCCCAGAAACTGGTAATAATATGTTTTCAGCATTCCGTTGTAAATCTTACGGTTCTTGTCTGCTTTTCTTCCGATATCATTTTCTGCTTTATCATAAGATGTAATCAGATACATGGACCATTTGTCCAGTCGCGCATAACTTTCACCGATTTCTCTGTAAAGTTGTGCCAGATTTTCTTTTTCTTCCAGTCGTTCACCGTATGGCGGGTTTGTAATAATAAAACCATATGGTTTCGAATGGCGCAGATCTTTTACAGGGCGCTGCTGGAAATGAATCAGTTTCTCCACACCTGCCATCTTCGCATTGGCACGTGCAGCTTTCAGTGCTTCCGGGTCAATATCAAATCCCTGGATATCTGTATCAACGTTAAGATTTACTCTGTCCTGCGCTTCCTCGTTGGCATCATACCAGCATTTTCTCGGAACCAGATGCTTCCAGTCCTCTGCCAGGAAAGAACGGTTCATACCAGGTGCAATATCTGCTGCCATCATTGCTGCCTCAATCGGGAAAGTACCGCTGCCGCAGAACGGATCTACCAGGATTCTGTCTTTGTTCCACGGAGTGAGCATGATCAGTGCAGATGCAAGCGTCTCTGTGATCGGAGCCTTAACAGTCATTTTCCGGTAACCTCTCTTATGCAGAGAAACTCCTGAGGTATCGATACCGATAGTTGCCACATCTTTCATAAATGCTACACGAATCGGAAAACTTGCACCGTCCTCTTCAAACCAGGATACCCCATATACGCCCTTCAGACGCTCTACAATGGCTTTTTTCATGATAGACTGGATATCTGACGGGCTGAACAGCTTACTCTTTACAGAATTTGCTTTTGCAACCCAGAATTTTCCGTCTTTCGGAATATAATTTTCCCATGGAAGGGCTTTTGTTTTCTCAAAAAGCTCATCAAAAGTTTCTGCCTTGACTTCCGCTACTTTCAGCAGAATCCTCTCTGTGGAGCGCAGAAATACATTGGCATCTGCGATTCCCTGTGCATCCGCCTCAAAAGTAACTTTTCCATCCTCTACCTTGATAATCTCATAACCCAGATCAAGGATTTCACGTTTCAGTACTGCTTCCATACCAAAATGGCATGGTGCGATCAGTTCATATTTTTCCATTCTTTATCCTCTCTAAATATATATGCAGCAATATGCTATAAGCTCTATAGCAGTACAAATATCGGCTATCCGTTCAACTGCTGCCTGCCCGTAATCGAATAGCTGTTTTTCTCTTAAAGTTCAAGACTTTTTACAATATTTTTCTCAAAGTCTTTAATCGTAAACACACCATCCTCGAAAATCGCATATGTAGGCGGATTTCCCTCTTTTGGGATAGACACGGAACCCGGATTCAGAATCACATAGCTGTCTTTACGCTCTGCTCTGAGTACGTGGGTATGTCCGTGGATCAGAATATCTCCGTCCTGAATTGGCGGAAGGTTGTTTTCATTATAAATATGTCCATGTGTAGCATAAAATGTTCTTCCATCCAGATTTAAGATGCAGTAATCTGCCATGACAGGAAACTGCAGTACCATCTGATCTACCTCTGCTTCGCAGTTTCCGCGCACAGCATAGATTTCTCTTTTCATAGCATTCAACATAGCAATGACTTCCTTCGGAGCGTATTCCTTAGGAAGGTCATTCCTCGGACCGTGATAAAGCAGATCGCCCAGCAACACCAGGCGTTCTGCCTTTTCTTCCTTATAAGCATCCAGCATCTTTCTGCAATAATATGCAGAACCATGAACATCTGACGCAAACATATATTTCATAATTTCGTGTCTCCTCTTTTAGTTTGTATTTTGTTGTCACTTACATGCTACTTTTCAAAGTATATACCGTCTGTTATTTTGTCAACATATGAATCGCAGCTGTATTTCCCACTACCCTTTTACAATATTTTCTACTATTGTACTTCTGTTTCTGTTATCAGATTCTATAAGCCACAATGCTCACCTTTGCCTGTAACTACAGATATATACACCTTATCATGCTTATGACGAAATTACAAGATTTCTTCCCCGATATGCTTCAAAACCGCCGATCACCGAACGGGTACGATATCCAAATTTCGCAAGCTGCCGCGCAATCCTGAGGCTTGCCCCTCCCCTGTCGCAATAAAGCACCAGTGTTTTTCCTTTGGGAAATGATGTATATTCCTCTATTTCTGCGTATGGTATATTCACCGCTCCTTTTACATGACTGTGCGCATAAGATTCTCTTTCACGCAGATCTATGATCAATGTGTCCCTGCGGTCCACATAATAATCCAACATTTTTGCAGAAATCGTTTCCACCGGAAACATGGCAGACTCCTTTTTGTTATATCATATGAAACAATATCAAAAACTGCCAGCGGATTCTTACCGCTGGCAGAAAAAACTTAATATTCGTTTTCCTCTGAAGTATAGGACTGGGAAGTTTTGTTTTTCATTTTGTTTTTTGCCTTATCTCTGCAATCTGTCTCGTTTTTGCTTCTCAGATTATCAGTGTGGTTCATTTCATTTCCATAGGTATTTTTGCTTGATGTCTCTGTGTAATTTTTACTGTTTCTGTTTTCAGATTCATAGTTTTTTGCCATTATTTTATTCCTCCTGATGCATTTTGTCTTCCCGGACTTCCTGAAAGGAACGGAAGAACCCGGGTATTTCTGCGACGCGCTTTGTTACTGAATGCGCTTCACATTGACTATTATCCCAAAAACACGGGGGAATATTCATCAAAATATGTTGCTTTTTTCACCAAGCTATATTATAATCATAGCTGTAAAAAGAATTTACCCTTCAAAAATTTTTTTTACATAAACCCCTTATTTAATTATTTATACTCCCCTCGAAAGTCCCGTCAGCTCCCCTGGCGGGGCTTTCTTTTTACAAAAAAGAATTCGTCCAGAGAACTTACTACAAAAAAAGCAGCATTGCAAGACCTCAAGTCATGCAATGCTGCTTTATTTTTGTATTATTTTTAAACAGAAGAAAACTCCTGCATCACTTCCTGCTCCGGTCAGATTACCAGATTTTTGACTCTACTGCAGCTCTTTCGATAGAAAGGCCTTTCATATAACTGTCCATAAATGCATTGAAACCTGCAACTCCTTCCGGTTTCGGATCCAGTGTACTGCTTTCCTGATCTGCAAATACTTTATTGTCCAGGAATGCTTCCAGAGTTTCGCCTTCTTCTTTGTTTACAAGATATGAAGCAAGAAGCGCAATTCCCCACGCTCCGCCTTCACCTGCAGTAGCCATTACAGATACCGGTGCATTTACTGCATCTGCAAGGATCTGCTGTCCAACGCCTTTAGTCTTGAATAATCCGCCATGTCCCAGGAGACGGTCTACCTTTACATTTTCTTTCTCAAACAGAAGGTTCAGACCTACTCTCATAGCACCAAGGCATGTATACAGATTGGTTCTCATAAAGTTTGCAAGATTGAATTTACTCTCCGGGGAACGAACAAACAATGGACGTCCTTCTTCGAATCCTGTCATATGCTCGCCTGAGAAGTAGCAGTAAGAAAGAAGTCCGCCACAGTCAGGATCACCTTCCAGTGCTTTATTGTAAAGAGTTCCGAATAATTTATTCATATCCACTTCCATACCCATAGCTTCTGCAAATTCCTTGAATACATTTACCCATGCATTCAGGTCAGAAGTACAGTTGTTGGAATGAGCCATAGCCACCAGATGTCCTGACGGAGTAGTAACCATATCGATTTCTTTATATGGTCTGGAAAGTTCTTTTTCCAGAACGATCATTGCAAATACAGAAGTTCCTGCTGAAACATTACCAGTACGAACTGCAACACTGTTTGTAGCAACCATGCCGGTTCCTGCGTCACCTTCCGGAGGACACATCGGGATTCCTGCTTTCAGTTTACCTGTTACATCGAGAAGCTTCGCCCCTTCCTCTGTAAGAACACCTGCATCCTCACCTGCAACAAGTGCTTTTGGCATAATGTCACGAAGTTTCCATGAAAATCCATAAGGAGCTACCAGCTCATCAAATTTATCAACCATTTCCTGGTTATAGTCTGCTTTTGTTGTATCAATTGGGAACATACCTGCTGCATCGCCGATTCCCAGAACTCTTTTACCTGTCAGTTTCCAGTGAACATATGCTTCCAGAGTTGTAATATAGTCAATATCTTTTACATGTTCTTCCCCATTAAGGATTGCCTGATACAGATGAGCAATGCTCCATCTCTGTGGAATATTATAGTTAAACAGTTCCATCAGTTTTTCGCTTGCTTCGCCTGTAATATTATTTCTCCATGTACGGAATGGTACGAGAAGTTCTCCTTCTTTGTTAAATGGCATATAGCCATGCATCATAGCACTGACTCCAAATGCACCTACGGATTCCAGTTCTACATCATATTTTGCCTTTACATCTTTCGCCATATCCTGATAACAGTCCTGGATACCTGTCCAGATATCTTCCAGGCTGTATGTCCAGACACCATTTTCATAGCGGTTTTCCCACTCATGTGCGCCGGAAGCGATCGGCTGGTTTTTGTCATCGACGAGTACTGCTTTGATTCTGGTTGAACCGAATTCAATACCAAGTGCTGTTTTGTTTGCAAGGATTGCTGCTTTTGCTTCTGCTGCTCCCATTTTTATGTACCTCCCTGTTTCTCTGTTATTCATTACTGCTGACCAATAGAAAAATATGATCATATATGCAGTCTGACTGACTTTATTATCGCATTTCTTCTGTCGTTTTACTATAGAAATTTTTTACTGTTTTGCTGCACTTTTTTTACATATTTTTAGAGCGTGTTTGAAAAAGGCTTTCTGCGAGATGTGCGTCACAATTTGTGGGAGATTTTGTTCGGATGAGGGCGGCGTAGCGGGCTACGACAACCGAATTCGGACAAAATCTACCGCAAAGTGGGGCGTGCAGATTGCGGGAATGATTTTTCAAACACGCTCTAGGGCTGCCATTTCAGGCAGTAGGATGAGTTCAAGACATACATATATGTAAACCCATCCTTTCAGTCTCAGCCTGATATGGCAGCCTCTGTATCAGATAGTCAGACAAATAAAATCATCTTTTCTGCTACCCGAATTTCATTGATATTATTTTCTGAATGCAAGTTCATTCCATCTCAGTTCATTCTTGAAATCACGGATGTTTGTATCTTTGTCAATGTAAACAGCTTCGATACCCATAGCTGCTGCCCAGTCACCCATCTGCTCTGCTGTCAGATCGTAGGTGAATGCTGTATGATGAGCGCCGCCTGCAAGAATCCATGCTTCTGCACCTGTCTTAAGGTTTGGCTGTGGTGTCCAGAATGCGCTTCCTACAGGAAGTTTAGGCATTGGTTTCTCAACTTTCTTGCATTCTACATCGTTGATGATCAAGCGGAAACGATCACCAAGATCGATCAGGGATGTTGCGATAGCCGGACCGGTTTTGCTTGTGAATACAAGTCTTGCAGGATCCTCTCTGTCACCCATGGAAAGCGGGCAAACTTTGATGCCGATCTTGCCATCTGCAACAGACGGGCAAACCTCAAGCATATGAGACTGAAGAATTCCTTCTTTTCCAGGTACGAAGTTATATGTATAATCTTCCATCATGGAAGTTCCTTTTGCATCTTTCATTCCTGCTGTCATGATCTTCATCAGACGAACCATTGCAGCTGTCTTCCAGTCACCTTCTGCACCGAATCCATAGCCTTTTTCCATAAGTCTCTGGATTGCAAGTCCGGGAAGCTGTTTAAGAGCACCCAGATCTCCAAAGTGTGTAACGATTGCCTGATAATTTTTCTCTTCCAGGAATTTCTCAAATCCGATCTCAATCTGAGCCTGAACTGCTACATGACGTTTAAATTCTTCCGGATCTCTTCCCTCAAGAAGAATATCATATTTGCTGTAGTATTCATCTACCAGCGCATCTACATCACCTTTAGCTACATCTTTTACATAATCAGCAATCTCATTTACAGGATAAGCATCAACTTCCCATCCGAATTTGATCTGTGCTTCTACTTTATCACCTTCTGTAACAGCTACGTTTCTCATGTTATCTGCTACACGACATACGCGGATATGGCTGCTCTCCATGATACCAACTGCTGTACGCATCCAGGAAGCAAGTCTTTCCTGAACATCTTTATCTGCCCAGTGTCCGACAATAACTTTTCTTTCGATTCCCATTCTTGTAACAATATGACCATATTCACGACCGCCATGAGCAGACTGGTTTTCATTCATAAAATCCATATCAATGGTATCATAAGGAATCTCCTCATTAAACTGTGTATGAAGATGGCAAAGCGGTTTTCTGTATTCTTTCAGACCAAGAATCCATGATTTTGCCGGTGAGAAAGTATGCATCCATGTGATAACACCTGCACAGTCCTCATCTGCATTTGCCTCATTAAATGTTTTACGGATCAGTTCGTTTGTGATCAGTGTTGGTTTCCATACAAGTTCGAATGGAAGAACACCGCTCTTGTTTAATTCTTCAACAATAATCTTAGAATGCTCTGCAACTTTTCTTAAACACTCATCTCCGTAAAGATCCTGTGAACCTGTGCAAAACCAAAACTTGTAGTTTCTTCCTGTTTTCATGATAAAATTCCTCCCTGGATTTTTATTTATTTTTCAGATCATTGCATCTGCTCTCCATAATGAAACCAAAGATGCCTGACCTGTGCATTTACCTGTTAATCTGTTCTTATAACTATAACTGCTGTAGTCTGGGGGTATGTTATTCATACGACATGGCTCTTTTACTCAACCCTTCTGCATGAACCTCTGATGATCAGTTCCGGATGGATCATTCTTTCAACTTTGCTCTCTTCTTCAGGAACTCCGTTAATCTTCTCCAGAATCAGTTCTGCTGCCATTTCTCCCAACTTTTCCTGCGGATGTGCAATGGTCGTGATCCCGTTTCCTCTCTGTGCATACAGAGAATTATCATAACCCGTAATGGAAATATCTTCCGGAATCCTGAGTCCCTGCTTCTCCAGTTCTTCCATAACCTGAACAGCGATCTGGTCATTGTAGCAGACGATCCCATCCGGAAGCTGTCCGCTCTGCACCATCTCTTTTGCCATCAGCGCAGGTTTTACTTTTCTGTCTTCTGTATGAAACCAGACCACATCATCCGGATCATAGGAAATTCCCGCTTCCTGCAATGCCTGAACATAACCTTTATGACGTTTCAGTCCCTGCATATCATCTGCTTTAAAGAATCCTTTGATCTTCTTATGTCCCAGTTCCAGCAGATATTTTGTCACCAGATAACCGCCCTGCGTATCATCCATAAGAATGTGCGGCTTGTCCCGCATCTCCGAATAAATCCCCTGAATGAACACATACGGTATTTCGAACTTGTCCAGATTCTGATACAGATTTCGATGTTTGCAGACCATTTCACTTTTACTTGGTTCAATGATCAGACCATCAATATCCTTTTTCAGAAGTTCTTCCAGGCATCTGGCCTCTTTCTGCCTGCTGTTTGCTGTATTCTTAAGAATAATACTGTAACCGCTTTCTGAAAGAACGTTATCCATTCCCTGTATCAGTCTTGGAAAGATATAATCGGAAATATATGTGGTAACTACTGCGATATTTTTTGATTTCTTTATGTGGCGCATATTTTCCGAACAAAAAGTACCTTTTCCGTGAAATGCCTCCACATATCCGTCCTGCTCCAGAATTCCCAGTGCTTTACGAACTGTATGTCTGCTCAGGGAATATTTCTGTGAGAGTTCGTTTTCCGAAGGAAGCTTCTCTCCCGGGCGGATAGCTCCTGATACAATATCGTTTCTGAGCTGCTCCATCAGCGAGAAATATTTAGGCTTTCCATTATCTGTCATGTCTTCTTCCCTCCTGTGTTTATGATACAACTTGTACGCATATGCAAACAAGTTGTTTTTTCTGCATAAATTATACAAAATATCGCAGGAGTTTTCATTAATTTCTTCCAAATATTTCTTTCAAGTGTCTCAAATTTCACTTCCATTTTTGTGTACAAAGATAATTTTTCTATTTTTCAAACACGCTCTAAAGTCAGGCGGATATTCGCAATCCGCTTTGCTACGCTGCTCTGCACCAGATAACTGCATTCATTATACAGAGTTTATTATTTCATAACAGCTTCCATGTACCGCCATTCGGATTTCTTTATCCAGATGTGAATTGCACGTAACCAGTGTTACGACCGGTGCTGATTCCTCAGGTTCTATCCCTGTATCATACATAGAATTATTTTTCAGTTCTGTCAGTTGTAACTTGTATGCAGGACTTGACAGTTCATATCCATATTCAAATGCCGCACTCTGTGAAGATGCCTGCTCTACGGAAAATATTTTGTACAGAAATTTTCTTTCCGGTGTCAGGATTTCTATTTCCGGACATGACTTTAGAAACTCTGGCTGTTCATAACGGTTCAGATTGGCAAACATCATATTTCCTTCCATATTATGACCATAGATAATACTGTGTGAACCGGTCAGGTCTTTCTTATTATTATGTTCAAGAAAAATACACCCAAACAGATCCTCCGCTTTTCTGAAATTATGATTCAGATAGTATTCATCGTCTGTTCCCTGAACAACAGGATAAGAGATATCAGCTCCCGGTATGGTAATCCAGGCAGCCACCTGAGAGTTGATCTTTCTTAAATTTTCCCAGGAAATCCCGAAGGATTCCCTGATCTTATCTGCCTCATTACTGTACTTTCTGTTCTTTTTCCTTTTTTTCTTTTCAGACGCATCTTTATCTTGTGTATCAGACATATCCTGCACATCCTTTGTTTTTCTGTTTAAATCTTTCTTATTTTCCTTCTCCGCTGTCACAGCTATATCCGCAATTTCTTCATATCCCTGTTTCGCTGCAAGATTTTGTTTATAACTTCTTATAAAAAAGCCTCCGCAATATATCAGGAGACCCAGCGCTGCCACAATCATGCTTACCGCAAACGTTCTGAGTTTCTTCATTTTCGAAGCATCCTTTTTTCATCTTTTCTGCCTGCTGCAGATTTTCTGCAGATCAGCACACCTCCTGCCAGCAGACCAAGTCCAAGAATTCCGGCCACAGCCATTGCTTTAAACGGTCTGGTATCTCCAGTCTTGAAACTTCCCGCCACAGAACCATTCTGATAGCTTCCATATCCCGAAGAATATCCACCGGAGCTTCCATAACTGCTGTTTCCGTTTCCACCATTTCCATTACTATGCGATGGCACTGGTGTTTTTGTTGGTACAGGTGTCATTTTCGGACAGGTTCCTGAAGTTGTCGGTTTTGGCACAGATTTCACATATACCTCATTCTGCGCAGATGTTTCCGGGGAACTATCTCCCTTTGCCTTAGCTGTATTTACAATTGTTTCCGATCCTGTACTCTCTGTTTCAAACACAACTTCATAGCATACCTCAATTTTGTCCATATCAGAGAGTGTTGTTCCGGTTTCTATCTTAAATCCGGTTTCTGAAGCTTCTACTTTAATGTCATTCAGTTTTACACCGTTTTTCTTTACAAAAATACTTTCTTTTACAAGAGTGGCACCTTTGTTTTCAAATGCATCTTCTATCACAATATTACTGTCTGTAACATCTTCCCGCAGTTGTCTTACTGTCAGCTTATAATATCCTTTTTCACCGGATATATACTCTTTTTTATCTGACTCTTTGACAATCTCCAGGATCGGACTGTGTACCTCGACTTCCTCTTCGTCTGACGCAGGTATGTTCTCTCTGCTGTTTACCACTGCAGTATTATGTACTTTCTGTCCGTCCAGTGCTTCATCGATCACTGCCGCCTGATATTCTACGATCATACTCTTCTGCATCTGGCAATCCAGTGGATTATACATCACCTGTTCAAACAGGCCACCTCTGTCATTGTCACAGATACTGTATCTGCTGTCTTTGATCAATGCTTTTCCTGTGTTCATGACAAATGTATTATCATCATTGATCTGTACATCTGCATCTGTCACATTTCCGTTCTCATCCATAAGGATCACAGAATCCTTCAGAAGACGTACTCCCTGTGTATCAATCACATCATTCACTGTAACATCGCGTGCCACACAGCCGGTATGTTCCTGTGTCAGCACAATACGATATGTAATAATATCTCCATATTTATAAAATGGTTTATCTGCGTTTTTCTCTATCTTAAGGACCGGAGAATTTATCCACACCTTAGATGTATCTTTTACAGTCTGTGCATTATCTGCGTATGCCTGAGCAGTATTCACAACCTCCAGACCATTTACACTCTCCTGTGCCATACAGCGGAAATTGACTGTAACAGGAGTCTGGTATGGCAGATCAGAAATCGTCACGATCCATCCTGTTCCCTGTCGTGCAACCTGACAGGTAACTGGTTTTTCTATAGTTTCATTATAATTCTCCGGATTCAGTTCATTCCCTGCATCATCCGTACCTGCTACCGGATCCTGGATCACCGCCGGTACACCGCTTACTGTAACAGCTCCCTCATCTCCGTCCAGAGCAAGTCCCTCCGGCAGAGAAAGATCACTGATCACCAGATTTCTGGCAATAGATCCTTTCTGAAGGTTATTTACTGTTACCTGATAATTTACCGGTTCTCCAACGCGAAACTCATTTTCCACACGTCCGTCACCTGCTGCCAGATATGAATTCTGGAAACTCTTATCAATAGAAAGAACCGCTGTATTTACATAAACTTCTGCATCATCCTGTGTTGTTGCTGCATTCTGCGCCTGTACATTGGCAATATTGATGCTCTCCATACCATTTGCTTCTTCAGCAACTGTGCAGAGGAACAAAATCGTAACCGGAACTCCTGCCGGAAGATCCGAAATATTCAGCCGCCATCCGGCTCCTTCCTGAAGAAATTCGTAACTGACCGGTTTCTCCGCGGTCTCATTATAAAATTCCGGATTTAACTGATTTGGTACATCTTCGGTTCCTGCCACAGGCTGCACAATGCTTTGCGGGATTCCGGTGACAGATACGCTGTCAGCAGATGCCAGTGCAAGTCCGGCTGGCATCTGCGTATCCCAGATCGTTACGTTTCTTGCAATGGTACCTTCTTTCTTATTTTCTACCACCACAGTATACTGTACCTGTTCTCCTACCTGCCACTCATAATGGTCTGCTGTTTTCTCTATCCAGAACTCCCCTGTATTTACATAAACTTCTGCATCATCGGATCTTTCTTCTGCATTGGAAGCTTTCACAGATGCTGCATTTACACTTTCATGTCCATCAGCCTCATCCTGTGCAATACAATGAAAAATGATCGTCACAGGTATACTGTATGGCAGATAAGAACAGTAAAACGCAAATCCATTCTGATCCGCATCCAGTCTGGTTTCTACCTGCCTTGTTTCGTATGCCTGTCCTGTTTTCTTATCCGGCACAGGATAATTGATCTTCTGCTGTACCCCCAGTACTTCCACACTGTCAGCTCCGCCTGCCAGTACCAGTCCCTGAGGCAGACCGATATCTGTTACATTTACATTCTTCGCAATTGTTCCTGCAGACACATTATTTACTACAATCCTGTAGGCAACCTGCTCTCCGGTCTGCCACTCATATTTGTCTGCAGTTTTATTAATTTCAAGTCTTGGGCTGTTTGGCCATACTTCTGCCATATCTTTGCGTGATTCCTGTTCTCCTGTAGCCGGATCGATCAGGTTGTCAGCTGTAGCCGAAACAATATTCTCCCATTCCATTCCATTTGAAGTCTCCAGCGCCTGGCATTTAAACCTGACCGTAATCTTCTCTCCATATCTCAGAGACGGGCATTCTGCTTTCCAGCCATTATCTCCAAGTCTGGTCAGCGTACAGTTTGCAGCACCTCCACTTGTCTCTGCTGTATACTGCCCTTCCAGAAGCTGCAGACAGGCAGGTATTTCATCGGTGATCACAACATTCACCGCCCGTACATCCTGTTTTGTCTGAGATACTGTAATCTCATAATCCACAGTGTCTCCGACTTTCCATTCATATGCAGATACGTTTTTCGTCACTTCCAGTTCTGGCGGGATCACACTCTTTACCCATACAGTATCTGTATCCATTGTATCGCCTTTTCCACTCATGCGTTCATAGCTCATAGAAGCATGGTTCGGAATTAAAATCGTATACCCGTCGTCTGCAATATATTTCGAAACATTCATCTCTGATTCCGGTCTCAGCTGTACTTTCAGAATAAATGTATATGTCTGATTATCTGTGAAAGCCTCGTCCTGAAGACTTTCTGTTTTTGCACTGCAGGTTATTTTCTGTCCATCAACAGAAATGTCAAACTGGTCTGTTACATCCTGCCCAACGTCATTTGTAATACTTACTTTCGAAGCATCTTCTATTCTCAGGCACTCTTCCAATGTATCCTGAACGACAAATGACCGGAGTTTATTTGGCGTTACCTCTGCCTGAATTAAATACTGAAATTCTTTTCCATGTCTGACTGCAAAAGGCTGATCTTTTGTCGCTGCCACAGCCTGTTCCCACGTACTGCCAGTCTCTCCCACTCTTTTTTCAGGGGCTTTCTTCATCTCAATATCTCCAAAGCAATAGGAAGTAAAATCAAAATATGCAAAACCTCTGCATACCTTCTGTCCTTTAAAATTCGGACAATAGGAATTTCCTGAAGCATCCACATACTTATTGATCAGTGACTGCGCCCATTTTTCCTGAGAACCAGCCTTGGCAATACTGGCTTCACGGCTGGCATCCCACATGTCCAGCTTCTCCTGATGGGAAAATACAAGATTGAAATTATCGGTATCATACAACATATTCATCCAGCCTTTTTCATCATCAGGTTCTATGGCAACATTCTGTGAACCGACATAAGTTCCATTGACTTTAAGAAAATCATTGTCTGCCAGAACATATGCATGATCCAGATTACTGTCAACAGGAATTTCTACCGCCTGTGCCGCATCTATATCCCGGATCGTTCCATGTCCGCGGATCGGCAGAGTTTCTTCCGTTCCATGTTTCAGAAACTGAAAATTAATCTTCGCGGATCCTACCGAATAAATAAAAACACCGATACTGTTCTTCGAAAATCCAACGATAGGATAAGACTCATTATTCTCCCAGCCAAAACTTAAGCCTCCATTGTTCTCTGTTTTTGATATCGGTGTGCGGATATCATAACGTCTCTCCGCATTCTCAACTCCCATAAGCGTAAGGCGTACATCTACAATATTTCCTGCCCCGTCTTTGCCAACGTTATTGTAACGGATCCCGGCACTTCCCGGTTTATAATCTGCTGATACACGCACAGATTCTGTATCTCTCTCACTTCTTCCATGGTCAGAAAACGCATCACTGTCTTTATTATCGCATCCAAACGTTTCATATGTAGTAACACCCGGCTGATATTTCATGTTGAAGCGGTATTCATACTCCAACATCTGGTCTGTCTTCCATACTTCTATGGACTTCACAGCTGCCTGCACTGTATCTACAGGCAAAAGTCCGAGAATTGCCTGCATGGCAAACAGCGCTGCAAGCAACAAAGCTCCCAGCCGTTCCTTCAATTTTAAACTGCGTTTCATTTTCTGTCTCCTTTCCAGATGAAAAAATAAATATAGATGTGGGATTTTTCCCTGCCCGAAGCAGGATTAGAGAATAAATTTTCAGAGAAATGTTTTCAGCCGCAGAAAAAACAGCCTTTGTAAGAATGAATATTAACTCAAAAGTGATTATAAAAAATAATAGGGATCTTAATAAAGAAAATCACTGAAAATAAAAAAGAGAGGTCTGTGCAAAGCTCATTCATACATAAGCCCTGCACAGATAATGCATATTTTACAGAGTATAGAATAACCGATACCGACCATTATTTATTACGCTTCTTAAGCCATGAAAAAAAATAAAGAATAATTGCAAGAACAATAAAGAACGGAAGAACTGCACCGATCACAAGAACAATAAGAATAATCGAGATGACCGCACCCACGATTACCACTGCCTTCCCCTGCCAGGTAGAAAGATCAATAAATTTCTTCCAGCGTTTCTCCGGCTGTGCCTGATCCTCCATTCCGTTTCCATAACCGCTGTCATAACTTCCGCCATAGGAAGAGTATTCTCCGTAATCCTCCTGCGTGCTTCCATCATCTGTATCAATCAGTGTCTTAGCTATAAGTCTCGGATCTCCCAGTTCTTCGAGCACTTCCTGCTCTGAGCGTCCACCACGTACCTGGGACTGTATATAGTCTTCATAATACCTGAGATGCGCCGCTGCTTTGCCTTCCTGCATCTGACCGACAAGCTGGCTCCTCAGGTTTTCCAAAAATTCCTGTCTGTTCATCCTTTCACTCCGTCTTACCAGAATATATTCATGAATCTATTTTACCACACTTAACAGAAGTGGCAACTAATATAATCATAAAGTTTTTATGAAATTCTTATAAACTCAGTTTCTGTCTGATCAGATCTTCTCTTTTTCGTCATTTTCCTGCAATTTTTGCATACATTTCCGGTCTGCGGTCTCTGAAAAGGCCCCAGTTCAGTCTGTCTGCCTTTAATGCATCCAGATCAAAGGTATTTACAATAACTCCTTCTTCATTTCTGGACAGTTCTGCACAAACAGCTCCTGTATTATCTGTAATAAAAGAGGAACCATAAAAATTAAGAGATGACTTCTGACCTCCATTTTCAGAACATGGAGTTACTGTTTCCTCACCAATCCTGTTTGCTGCGATCACCGGAATTAAATTTGAAGCAGAATGTCCCTGCATACATCTTCTCCAGTGCTCCATACTGTCACATTCAAGAATCGGTTCACTTCCGATCGCAGTCGGATAAAAAAGAAGCTCCGCTCCCTGTAATGCCATGCATCTCGCAGTTTCCGGAAACCACTGATCCCAGCAGATCCCGACTCCGATCGTACCGTATCTTGTTTCAAAAACTTTAAATCCGGTATCCCCGGGAGTAAAATAAAATTTTTCCTGATAATAGTGATCATCCGGGACATGCGTTTTCCGGTAAACGCCAAGATTCTTTCCATCTGCATCCAGAATTGCGATACTATTGTAAGTATTATTTATTTCTTTTTCATAAAAGCTTACAGGAATTACAACTCCAAGCTCAGCTGCTACTCTGCCAAAATGCCGGACTGCCGGGTTTTCTTCTACCGTCTGTGCATACTCATAGTATTCATACCTGCGTTCCTGACAGAAATACGGCCGCTCAAAAAGTTCCGGTAAAAGGATAATATCTGCTCCTTTTTCAGCTGCCTGACGTACCAGCTCCTCTGCATGAGAAATATTTGCTTCCACACTTTTTTCACATCGCATCTGAACTGCTGCCACTGTTACATTTCTCATTTTGCTCTTTCCTCCGCCATAAAATAAAAAATTTATCCTGCAAAATTATTTTCAGGATCATCCCGCCTGCACACTGCTGCCGGAATCTGCTGAGTAATACAGTGAATATTTCCACCGCCGACAATGATCGCTCTGGCATCAACAGGGCAGATTTTTCTCTCAGGGAAACATTCCTGCAGGATCCTCACCGCAGTCTCATCATTTTCATCTCCGAACTGTGGCAGAATGATCCCGCCATTTGAAATATAAAAATTCACATAACTGGCAGCCATGCGTTCCCCTGCTTCTCTTTCATCCTCACCGGCTTCAAACACAAAACCATCCACATCTTCCTGTGTGAGACAGACTGGTTTCTGAGGAACAGGCAGTTTATGGATCTTAAACTTTCTGCCTTTTGCATCTGTTTCTTTTTCCAGCACTTTCAGATCTGTAAGGGACATTTCATACTGTGGGTCTGACTCATCATCTGTCCATGCAAGCACAACCTCTCCAGGTCTTACAAAAGCACATACATTATCTACATGTTCATTCGTTTCATCCTGCCAGATCCCGCAAGGCAGCCAGATAACCTTCTGTACACCAAGCCAGTACCTGAGTTTTTCTTCAATCTGCTCCCTGTCAAGTTCTGGATTCCTTCCCTTACTTAAAAGACAGGTCTCTGTCACCAGCAGTGTTCCTTCCCCATCAGAATGAATGGATCCGCCTTCCAGAACAAAAGGTCTTGCATCCAGACATGGATAACCCAGTTCCTTACATATAAACGCTGCCACTTTATCGTCTTTTTCCCAGTTCTGATAAAGTCCGTCAAAAGAACCGCCCCATGCGTTAAACTGCCAGTCAACTCCGCTGATCTCTCCATTCTTATCCATAACCATGGTTGCACCAACGTCTCGCGCCCATGCGTCATCTGTCTCGCATCCAAGCAATGTTATACCAGGAATATCCTTAAGCTGAATTTTCGCATTTTCTGCCTGTGCCTGTGAAACCAGCATGTATACTTTCTCGCTCTCCGCAATCGCCTCTGCTACTCTCACAAATGCTTTCTGTGCTTCTTTTGCTCCATAATTCCAGGAACCCGGACGTTCCGGCCATATCATCACGCATCCGTCATGCGGCTCAAACTCTCCCGGCATCCGATATTTTACAGAAGCTTCTCCGCAGTTCTTCTCACTGTTTAGGGTGCTGCTTTTTATTTCAGTTTTTCTATCATCTGCCAGACTGACTTTTTTATCACTTTTCACCTTGCCATTTTCACTCATTGCCGGTCTCTGTCCTTTCCTTCTGTTATGAAAGTCTGTTCTTAAAATCTTCATATCCGAAATGCCTGATAACTTCACACTCTCCGTTTTCATGCATAACAGCAATATCCGGCAGAGGCATTCCGTTAAATGTATTATTCTTTACCATCGAATAGATTGCCATATCCATAAAATACAACTTGTCTCCGATCTGGATCTCTCTGTCAAAAGAATAATCTCCGATCACATCTCCCGCCAGACAGGTACAGGAAGACAGGCGATAAGTATATGCTTTCTCACCCGCTTCCCCGCTGTCTTTCAATGGAGGGCGATATGGCATCTCCAGTACATCCGGCATATGACAGGCTGCAGAAGCATCCAGGATCAGCGTCTTAATCCCATTTTCCACAATATCCATAACTTCCGTCACCAGATATCCTGCATTCAGCGCAATTGCCTCTCCTGGTTCCAGATAAATATCCAGATCATATGTTTCTTTCATATGTATAATGCATTTCTCAAGAAGCTGCACATCGTAATCATCCCGTGTAATATGATGACCACCGCCCATATTCAGCCAGGAAACCTTCGGCAAAAATTCTCCGAACTTCTCCTCTACCGCATGCAGAGTTTTCTCCAGATCATCCGCATTCTGCTCGCAGAGTGTGTGAAAATGCAGCCCGTCTATCCAGTCAAGACATTCCTCATCAAAGTTCTCCCTTGTAACTCCCAGCCTGGAACCCGGCGCACACGGATCATAAATCGCATGATCTCCCTGCGTGGAACATTCCGGATTGATACGAAGCCCGATGCTTGCGTTGGTACATACATCTTTAAATTTCCTCAGCTGTGCATTGGAATTAAAGATGATATGGTCGCAGATCTGATCCAGTTCTTCCATATCTTCTTCCTTATAGGCAGGGGAAAAGACATGATTCTCTTTCCCCATTTCTTCATGCCCAAGCCTTGCCTCAAACAAACCGCTTGCTGTTGTACCGGCCAGATATCCTGCGATCAGCGGATACAGTGCAAATCCCGAAAACGCCTTCTGCGCAAGCAGGATCCTGCATCCTGTATCTTCCTGAACTTTTTTCAGAATTTCCAGATTCTCCCGCATCTTTTTTTCATCGATCACATAGCAGGGAGTCCTCAGCTGATCAATCTTCATTTGCTTTCCAGACCTTTACAAGTTCAGGGTCCTCGCAGACTTTCCACGGAAGTCCCCATTTATTTAATGCTTCCATATATGGATCCGGATCAAATTCCTCTACGTTAAATACGCCCGGTTTCTTCCACTGTCCGGTCACTACCATCATGGAACCGATCATAGCCGGAACACCTGTTGTATAGGAGATTGCCTGGGATTCCACCTCTTTATAGCATTCCTGATGATCACATACATTATAAATATAAATACTTTTCTCTTTTCCGTCCTTAACACCTGTGAAAATACAGCCGATATTTGTTTTACCCACTGTTCTCGGACCCAGAGATGCAGGATCCGGCAGAAGAGCTTTCAAAAACTGAATCGGCACGATCTCCTGTCCATTAAATTCCACAGGTGCGGTGGAAAGCATTCCTACATTTTCCAGACATTTCATATGTGTCAGATAGCTCTGTCCGAATGTCATAAAGAAACGGATCCTCTGTACTCCCGGAATATTTTTTGCCAGTGATTCAATCTCTTCATGATGAAGAAGATACATATCCTTCTTTCCTACCTCAGGGAAATCGTAGACAGATTTAAATTCCATAGGCTCTGTTTCTACCCAATGTCCGTCTTCCCAGTAGGAACCATTTGCGGAAACCTCTCGAAGATTGATCTCCGGGTTAAAGTTTGTGGCAAAAGGATATCCATGATCACCGCCGTTACAGTCCAGAATATCAATGGTATGGATTTCATCAAAATAATGCTTCAGGGCATAGGCACTAAATACACTGGTAACACCCGGATCAAAACCGGTTCCCAGAAGAGCAGTCAGTCCTGCTTCCTTAAATTTCTCATCATAAGCCCACTGCCAGGAATAATCGAAATATGCAGTAAAGCCTTTTTCTTTACATCTCTTTTCATAGATTGCACGCCATGTGGGATCTTCTGTATCCTCTGCTTCATAATTGGCAGTATCAATATAATCCGCGCCGGCTTCCAGACATGCATCCATGATGGTAAGATCCTGATATGGAAGTGCCACATTCAGGACAGCATCCGGCTTATAGGCTCTGATCAATTCTGCGACCTCTGCTGCATTATCCGCATCTATCTTTGCTGTCTCAATTTTTGTCTTCGTTGTACTTTCAATCTTCTCTTTGAGTGCATCGCATTTTTCCTTTGTCCTGCTTGCGATCATAATCTCTGTAAAAACATCGCTGTTCTGACAGCATTTGCGAATTGCCACTGAAGCTACCCCACCACATCCGATTACCAATAATCTGCTCATAAACTGTTTTCCTCCTCTTCCAGTAAATCTTCTACATATTTTGGAAGCATAAATGCTCCTCTGTGAAGGTTTGTTGTATAATACCATGTTTCTATATTAAGATTATCAAACCTCTCCGGCCTGAAATCTTCCAGTGGATGATATTTCTTTGATGCAAATCCAAAAAGCCAGTATCCGGAAGGGCAGGTCGGGATATGTGCCTGATAAACCCTGCTCACCGGAAATGACCGGAATACTTTTCTGTGCATCTTTCTGCATTCCACTTCATCCTCATCATAAAAAGGACTTCCATGCTGATAAACCATGATCCCGTCATCTCTGAGAGCTTTATAACAGCTTCCATAGAATTCCTTGGTAAAAAGCCCCTCTGTATGTCCCAGCGGATCTGTGGAGTCATTAATGATCAGATCATATCCTGACTTTTTATTTCTCAGGAAACGAAGCCCGTCCTCATAATAGATATTGACTCTTTCATCCCTAAGTCCCTGTGCAATATCCGGAAACATCTGCGCACATACATCCACAAACATTTTATCGGATTCCACCACATCAATGCTTTCGATCTGCGGATAATGGATCAGTTCTCTGGCAACTCCGCCGTCACCGCCGCCGATAATGAGGACATTTTTTACATCCGGATGTACTGTCATCGGCACATGAGTCACCATCTCATCATAAATAAATTCATCCTTGTCTGAAAATACGATCTCACCGTCCAGAGCCACAAATCTTCCAAATTCTTCTGACTCAAACACATCGATCCTCTGAAATTCGCTTTCTCCCGAGAACAGCTGTTTATTAATCCGGACAGAAAGTTTTACATTTCCTGTATGAAACTCGGAATACCACAATTCCATTATCAGATACCCCCTTTCAGGACCTGAAGACTTTCCACCTTCGGGTCCTCCATTCCCTGCATGGAACAGCCTTTATCTCTCGCATAAAGAATATATTCTACTATTTCCTGTGTAACCATTTCTCCTGGTGCAAGGATCGGTATTCCCGGAGGATAACACATAACAAACTCACCGCTGATTCTGCCTGCTGCCTGTTCCATAGGCAGAAATTCTTTTTCCGCATAAAATGCCTGCTGGGGAGAGATCACAACTGCAGGTGCAATATATTCACCGGAAAGCATGCCTGTACTGTCTTTTTTATAAAGGCGTTCAATATCTGCCAGAGCTCCTACCAGTCTCTCGATATCCTGAATACGGTCTCCGATGGAAATATAAGCCAGAATATTGCAGATATCGCCAAACTCGATCTGGATATCATACTCATCTCTGAGAAGATCATAAACCTCAATTCCCGCAAGCCCATTACCCAGCGTATAAACAGACAGCTTGGTAACATCAAAATCAAACACGCTGGTTCCATTGATCAGATCCATTCCATACGCATAATAGCCGCCAATCTCATTGATCTCCTCTCTGGCATACTGTGCCATCCCTGCAACCTTTTCAAAAGATTCCTCACCCCTTAATGCAAGGTTTCTTCTGGAAATATCCAGGCTGGACAGCAGAAGATAAGAAGCACTTGTGGTCTGGGTCAGATTAATGATCTGGCGCACTTTCTCAGCATTCATACTTTTGTTCAGAAGCAGCAGCGAACTCTGCGTCAGACTTCCACCGGACTTGTGCATGGAAACCGCTGCCATGTCTGCGCCAGCTTCCATTCCGGATACCGGAAGATTCCTTCCAAAATACAGATGTGTTCCATGAGCCTCATCTGCAAGTACCTTCATCCCTCTTGCATGTGCCTTCTTTACAATTGTGCGCAGATCCGAACAGATCCCATAATAAGTCGGATTATTCACCAGAACTGCCACTGCATCCGGATTCTCATCCATTGCCTTCTCTACCTGGCTGATCTCCATGCCAAGAGATATCCCAAGCTTCGCATTTACTTCCGGATTAACATAAACCGGGATTGCTCCACAGAGCACCAGTGCATTGATCGCACTTTTATGTACATTTCTCGGCAGGATGATCTTGTCCCCGGCCTTACAGACCGAAAGGATCATATTCTGCACTGCAGATGTCGTTCCTCCTACCATGAGAAATGCATGCGCTGCACCAAAAGCATCTGCTGCAAGTTCTTCTGCTTCCCTGATCACTGAGACCGGATGGCAGAGATTATCCAGTGGTTTCATTGAATTGACATCCAGACCTACACATTTTTCTCCCAGAAGCTGTGCAAGTTCCGGATTTCCTCTTCCTCTTTTATGTCCGGGCACATCAAAAGGAACGACTCTCTTTCTGCGAAAACGTTCCAGTGCTTCATAAATGGGCGCATGCTGTTGTTTTTCATAATCCATTTGCCTTGTCCTCTTTTCCTGTTATGTACTGGCTTTTCTCATAACATTTCCAAAGTCAATACAATGATCAATCGTATCTGTTCAGCATTCCACTGTTCCGTGAGGTGCCAGACAGTTACGGGTGATTTTTGAACATATCCGCAGCTTTAACCGGAACAGATGATCAATATCCCCAAAAAGCGCAACAAAAAAGGAAGCAGATATGTTCTCTCATCATCTGCTTCCTTCATGATCCGTTACATTCCACAGGCTATATGACCGATACACCTGCGGATTCTCCGTACAAATCCATGTATACCCTGTGCCTGTTCCTGTATTCTAAAATATTCATGACT
The DNA here is from genome assembly GCA_905209435.1 of uncultured Blautia sp. The sequence goes on from CAJLTE010000043.1 coordinate 23,424, forward strand.
GCTGTCGTCTTCAATCGCTGGCAAATATATGCTATGCTCTTATTGACCGTTTCACAAGATGATGTGTGCTTACGCACTGATTATTATAAAGTAATCAACTTATAAAATTTGAGCTTCTAACTCAATCAATAATGTGGTGTCTCCCACCCGGCAACTGCCCCGCCTGTCCGTATGGCTTAACATTCAGAAACTGTCTCTGAATGTGAGCAAATATTTGCATGAAAACGATAGTGTCTTTTCATACTAAAGATGAGAATAACATATCTTCTGAACTGTTGTCAATTCCATTTTCCATATTTTGCACAGTCTTTACCCGCTTTTTATATTTTCTTCATTTATCAGGGAAAACTGTGTTTATTTTTTAACAATTTCTTTCCTTGAGAAAACGTATTTTCTTTCATGACCAGGGATTACGATTCTCTTCTCTTATCAATTTGCACAACTTTTATCCAGTTTACTCACATTTTTTGACGTTTCAACAAAAATTTTCTTGACATTTTTTTCTCAAAATGATATATTGTATTCATCAATTGAAAGAACCTTCGAGTACTGACGGAAAGAGTGGAGTGCAAACCACGTGGAGTCGGAGGTTTGTGGGAGCCGACCGTCTGGGCAGTATTTGAAATATTCAGATACTGGCCTTTTTTTATAACTTTCAGGGCAGAAATCAGGAATACCAGGCAGACCGGCCAATACTTCTTTCAATTAATAATTGTTGCTGATCGCGGAGTGAACAGCAACAGAAGTTTTTCATGTTATGCGGAAACGAAAGGAGAAAAACAATTATGGGATTCAAATCAGACATTGAAATTGCACAGGAATGCGAGATGCTTCCAATTACTCAGATCGCAGAGAAAGCAGGTATTGACGACAAATATCTGGAGCAGTACGGAAAATACAAAGCAAAAATCGACTACAATCTTCTGAAAGAAAGTGATAAGAAGGATGGAAAATTAATCCTCGTTACAGCTATCAACCCAACTCCAGCAGGAGAAGGTAAAACTACTACTACTGTAGGTCTTGCAGATGGTATGCAGAGACTTGGAAAGAGTGTTATGGTAGCCCTTCGTGAGCCATCCTTAGGACCGGTATTCGGTGTTAAAGGCGGTGCTGCAGGCGGCGGATATGCACAGGTAGTTCCTATGGAAGATATCAACCTTCACTTTACTGGTGACTTCCATGCGATCGGTGCAGCTAACAACTTACTTGCAGCTATGATCGACAATCATATTTTCCAGGGCAACGCATTAAACATTGACCCACGTAAGATCACATGGAGAAGATGTGTGGATATGAACGACCGTCAGCTTCGTAACGTAGTAGACGGCCTTGGCGGAAGAACAAACGGTATGCCTCGTGAAGACGGATACGACATCACAGTTG
>CAJLTE010000044.1 GCA_905209435.1 uncultured Blautia sp.
ACGGTGTATATGCCGGCGGTGATGCTGTTACAGGTGCAGCTACTGTTATCCTTGCTATGGGTGCAGGTAAAGCTGGTGCCAGAGGTATCGACGAATATCTTAAAAATAAATAATAAAATCAATATTGTATTTTGACTCAGGGCTCTCTGGCTGCTTCGGCAGCCGGGGGGCTTTTTGGTTGTAAAGTATCTTAAACTGTGATATAATATAAATAATTGTCAAGAAAGATATAGAAAAGGAATCCGTTTTATGATAGTTGTTTATTTGATTTTATTAGCTATTATTCAGGCAGTGACAGAATTCCTTCCTGTCAGCAGCACAGGTCACTTATGTGTGTTAGAACAGTTGCTGGGCATGGATCATGGGACAGGACTTCTGTTGGAAGCTATGCTTCATCTGGGAACTGCAGGAGCAATTATCTTTTTATTTCGAAAAGAACTGAAGAAAACAGGTCTGGAACTTGTGGGAATGTTTATGGATATTTTGGGTAATGTGAATCTTTATATTCATAACAGGAGAACAGGTGAGAGCTTAGGATATGCAAGAATAGTAACCGGAACTTACCGGAAATTCGGTGCTCTGCTTGTTATTTCCATGATACCGACAGTACTTCTTGGATTTACAGGAAGACGGCTGGCGCTTCTGGCGGCAGATTCACAGATTGTTCCGGGAATTGGATTTTTACTTACGGGTGTTTTGTTGCTGGTGACTGATTTGAACAGATCAGGAGGAATGAAGGGACCGAGAGAGGCTTCTTATGACAGTGCTATGTGGATCGGAATCTGTCAGGGACTTGCGGTTTTTCCGGGAATTTCCAGAATGGGATTTACTTTGTGTGCGGCACTTCTGTGTGGATATAGCCGCAAGTTTGCAGTGCGCTTTTCAGTATTTATGAGTTTACCTGCGATTGTAGGTGCTTTTTTTGTGGAAGCGGGAAATTTTGGTGCTGCTGAGATGACTGTAGGTCTGGGCTTCGCATATGTATTTGCAGCAGTGGTGGCAGGATTTATTGGATGTCTTATGATACGTACAGCAATTAATATGTCTCAGAAAGTGAAGCTACGTTATTTTGCGTACTATTCATTTGCAGCGGGCATGATCGCTCTGGCGGTAAATTATATGTTGTAGAGACCGGATGTAAAGAAATATCGGAATAATTTGATATAAGTAGTAGGAAAGAGGGGAGTCTTATAATGGCGGCATCAAAGAGTAAGAATACAGGGCGGTCCGGGAAGACGGCTAAAAAGACAGCTAAAAATGCAGCGGCTATGCAGCAGGAAGTAGGGAGATTTCAGACAGAGATCATTTTGTTTGTTATTCTGGCTGCGTGCGTGATCCTGATGGTGAGTAACTTTGGAGTAGGTGGATTTGTCGGAGATGCGATCAGTAATTTCTGCTTCGGACTGATGGGACTGATGGCATATCTGTTTCCAATCGTATTCTTTCTGGAAGCTGCCTTTATCCTGATCAATAAAACAAACCGTCTTGCGTATAAGAAACTTGCTGCGGCATTTGTAATGTTTATTTTTATGTGTGGTGCAGCACAGCTTCTTACAGATGGATATATGACCAGCACTACGTTGCTGGATTATTTTGCATTAAGTGCAGATTATAAAACCGGTGGTGGTCTGATCGGCGGTGCAATCTGTATTTCTATTACATCAGCATTTGGAACAGTTGGCGGATATGTGATTATTATCCTGGCATTTATTGTTTGCATGATCATTATTACACAGCGTTCTCTGCTGGATTTTCTGACAGTTATAGTTATGAAAATCTGTGATTTTGTAAAAGAGGGCCGTGCCCGTTATGCAGAAGGACAGCCGGAACGTGCGATGCGCAGGGAAGAGCGTGCGCGGGAACGTCAGCTGCTGAGAGAAACGCGCAGAGAAGAACGGATCCGCAGACTGGAAGCTGAGATCGGAGAGGATGAGCTTTCAGAGGATGATGAATTCCTTCTTGATCCAAAAGAAGCAAGAAAGATGAAGAAAGGAGCATTTCTCGAAGGAACCAAATTGACCGGTTATTCAGAAGAGAAACCAAAGAAAAAGAAAAAAACACAGTTAAAAAATGAAGATACAGGCGAAGAAGGCATAGATGGTAAGAATGCAGGCTCAGGGGAAGCAGCTGTAGCAGATATTGAAAATTCAGACCAGAAGTCGAAGGATATTTCAGAAGCACCTGAAGGTCCTGCAAGTGCACCGATGAACTTTGAAATCCACAGAGCAGAACCAGTTGCAGATATTTATGAACCGGAGGAAGATATTCTGCCGCAGGATATTCCGGAGGAAGTGCCCCCTTTTCAGGAGGAGAAGGTGACGCGGCAGCCTTCGAAGAATCCTAAATCTTCTCCGGCAGAGATCCAGAGTGGGATTGTAAATATCCAGCATGAGATCACCCGGCAGGAAGCAGCCGTAAAAAAAGAATATAAATTTCCGACTCTGAATCTGCTTAAAAAAGGGAGCAGTAAGTCTCAGGGAGATTCTGACGCTTATCTTCGAAAGACAGCTAAGAAGTTGCAGGAAGTATTACATAACTTTGGCGTAAATGTAACCGTGTTGAATGTAAGCTGCGGTCCTACAGTTACCCGTTATGAACTTCAGCCGGAAATGGGTGTAAAGGTCAGCAAGATTGTTGGACTTGCCGATGACATTAAACTTAATCTCGCGACTCCTGATATCCGTATTGAAGCACCAATCCCGGGTAAAGCGGCAGTGGGAATTGAGGTTCCGAATAAAGAGAACAGTACAGTTATGTTAAGAGAGCTGCTTCAGTCTGATGAATTCCAGAAAGCAAAATCAAAGCTTTCTTTTGCAGTTGGTAAAGATATCGCGGGTAAAACAGTTGTGACAGATATTGCAAAGATGCCGCATCTTCTGATCGCCGGTGCCACAGGTTCCGGTAAATCGGTATGCATCAATACGCTGATCGTCAGTATTCTGTATAAGGCAAAACCGGATGAAGTCAAGCTTATCATGATAGATCCTAAGGTGGTTGAGCTTAGTGTATATAATGGCATTCCTCATCTGTTTATTCCGGTTGTGACAGACCCTAAGAAAGCTGCGGGAGCACTGAACTGGGCAGTTCAGGAGATGACAAATCGATACAATACATTTGCAGAGTACGGTGTACGTAATCTGGATGAATATAACAGAAAAGCAGAACAGATAAAGGCAGCAGGTGCAGAAGAGGAACCTGTGAAACTGCCACAGATCGTTATTATTGTAGACGAGCTTGCTGACCTTATGATGGTTGCCCCGGGTGAAGTAGAAGATGCAATCTGTCGTCTGGCCCAGCTTGCACGAGCAGCCGGAATCCATCTGATCATTGCTACTCAGAGACCGTCCGTAAATGTCATTACAGGTCTGATCAAGGCCAATATGCCTTCAAGAATCGCATTTTCGGTATCTTCAGGTGTAGATTCCAGAACAATCCTGGATATGAATGGTGCAGAGAAATTGCTCGGAAAGGGAGATATGCTTTTCTATCCGCAGGGATATCAGAAACCTGCACGTCTTCAGGGGGCATTTGTGTCAGATGATGAGGTCAGTGCAGTGGTAGAATTCCTTGCTGATAAGAATCCGGGAGTACAATATGATCAGCAGATTGAGCAACAGGTAAATTCGCCTGTAACAGCAGTGGGAACAGCCACGGATGACAGAGACGTACATTTCGAAGAAGCGGGTCGATTTATCATAGAAAAGGAAAAAGCGTCTATCGGTATGCTTCAGCGAATGTTTAAGATTGGATTTAACAGAGCGGCCAGGATCATGGATCAGCTCTGCGATGCTGGAGTTGTAGGACCGGAAGAGGGAACGAAACCAAGAAAAGTTCTGATGTCTATGGAAGAGTTTGAGAATTATCTGACAAATCAGTAAGTGAGGACTGCTTATGAAATGTCCGAAATGTCATAAAGAGGTGGAGAAAGGTTCTTTGTACTGTCCATACTGCCTCTCGGAAATTCCGTGGGTGAAAGAGTTTGATTCTGTGGAAACACTTATGAAAAAGGAAGAACAGAGTCGCCCTTCTTCACAGGAACATAAGTTTAAGATTCAGAAATACTGGATCAGAAAGAAACCGAATGTCAGCAGAAAGCAGATTATATGCCTGATGATAATAACTGCTATTTTGCTGGGTGCATTGTGCTACCGGCAGCTGCATACTTTTTCTGCACTGTATGCCAGTGCGAAGAAACAGTATGAGCAGCAGAATTATGAAAGAGCACTGAAGATCACGGAGGATGCGCTCAATATGAAACCCGAAAGTGAGGCTGCGAATCTTCTTCTGGCGAGATGTATGGAGAAACTGGGAGATGCTGAGTCTGCAGTTCTTATTCTGCGCGCTCTCATACAGAATAAAACTGCCGGGACACCAGTATATAAGGAATGTGTACGGCTTCTTACAGACGAAGGAAATACAGAAGAAGTGCGGAATCTTCTGAAGCACAGCAGCAAGGAGATACAGGAAGCGTGCAGGGATTATATCTGTGAGACTCCGGTATCTAATCCTGCACCCGGGACATATACTTCTGTGCAGACGCTGGAATTAAAGGCGGATTGTTCAGAAATTTATTATACTCTGGACGGAAGTGTTCCTACACGGAAGAGCGCATTATATACAGGACCTATTACTTTGGGCGAGGGAACCACGGAAGTGAAGGCGTTTGGTGTTAATGATAAGAATATTGAGAGCGATGTGATCACCAGAAAATATATTATTGTTCTGAAAACTCCGGATGCACCTGAAGTTACGCCGGAGTCAGGCGATTATGATAAGAAGACAGAAATCAGGATAACAGTGTCTGATGGATGTAAAGCTTATTATGCGTTTGATTCACAGCCTGATATTAACAGTACGGTGTATGAGCAGCCGATATCCATGCCTGTAGGATACCATGTACTGAATGTAGTTCTTGTGGCTGCTAACGGTAAGATGAGTAAAGTGACTTCAATGGAATATTATCTGCAGTATTAGTGCTGTTGCTGGAGATCAGAACGGTATGATAAACTGCGAGGCAGTTATCTGACCATAAGCAGGCAGCAAAACGGAAGAATTTTATACGATTGATAAATGTAAATTAAGAAGGAAGACTAAATAATGGAAATCCGTATTATTACAGTTGGAAAAATTAAAGAAAAATATCTGAGCGATGGAATTGCGGAATATGCCAAACGTCTTGGAAGATATTGTAAACTTAATTTCTGCCAGGTTGCAGATGAGAAGACTCCGGATAAGGCGTCAGATGCGTTAAATATGCAGATTAAGGATACAGAAGGAGAGCGCCTGATGAAGCATATCAGGGAGCAGGATTATGTGATCGCACTTGCAATAGACGGAAAGATGCTGGATTCCGTCGAATTATCTCAGAAGATCGAGAAACTGGGAGTTTCCGGAGTCAGTTCTATTGCTTTTGTAATCGGCGGCTCTCTGGGACTGAGTGAAAAAGTTCTGAAACGTGCTGATTATAAGCTGAGTTTTTCCAGAATGACATTTCCCCATCAGCTGATGCAGATGATTCTTCTGGAACAAATATACAGAAGCTATCGAATTATGAACCATGAGCCGTACCACAAATAATGAAAGAAGATAAAAACTATGAATACAGAAAAGTTTGAAGAATTTATCTCACAGTATCCTATTTTTGAATATCGTCTCCTTAATACAGCAGATATCGGGGTGGAAGAACGTGTGCGCACGATCTGCAGACAGGAATGTGAACGTTATGATTCTACTTGGGCCTGTCCGCCTGCGGTAGGAACTCTGGAAGAATGTGAAAGAAAGATAAAAAGCTATCCGCAGGCTATTTTCTTTTCCAGTGTGGCAGAGGTTTCTGACATCATGAATATGGAAGAACTGTTATCCACCAGAAGAGCACATGAAGATCTTACTACAGAGGTGGGAAAGTATCTGAACAGTGAGGGATATGAGACATATATCCTGTCTACTGAATCCTGTGATATCTGTGAGAATTGTGCTTATAAAGAGGGAAAACCCTGCAGATTCCCTGACAGGATGCACCCGTGTCTGGAAAGTCACGGTGTAGTAGTAAATGAGATTGTAGAACGTGAGTCCATGGAATATAACCTGGGTGGAAACACGATTTTGTGGTTCTCTATGGTATTATTTCGATAGAAAGGTTTAAATATGATTCCTCCGGCATAGACTGATACTAAAAGCCGGAGGGATTTTTTTATGAAAAAAACAGGACGGTGGAAGGAACAGGTGGTATCTGCGTTAGAAGTCCCGCCTGATCTGGCATATAGGGAAACGATCATTACACTGACAGGCTCCATGGAACTCCTGATTGAGAATTATAAATCTATTTCCAGATATACACCTTCAGAGATCGTGGTTTTGTCTCTTCGGGGAAAGGTTACCATATGCGGAGAGAGTCTGGAGATTCTCTGGTATACTTCAAGGGCAATGAAGATAAAGGGAAAGATTTCCGGTGTTTATCCACAAAAATGTGTAAGTTGAAGCAGGTGAACGGAATATGGAAAGAATCCTGAAACTGATATATGGCTATATAATGATCCTTGTAAAAGGAGAGCAGCTTGAGAGATTCCTGAATCTTTGCAGAAACAGAAAAGTATATATGGAAAGAATCCGGTATATCAATAGTGACCAGCTTACAGCACAGCTGAATGCCAGGGATTTTTTGCGTTTAAGACCGATTCGGAGCAAAACCGGTGTACATATTCAAATTATGGAGAAACGGGGAATGCCCTTCTTTTTTTTCAGGAATAAAAAAAGAAAGGCTTTTTTTGCAGGACTGCTTTTGGGGTGTATTCTTATATTTTTTATGACAGGAAGAATCTGGAATATTCATATTGAGGGAAATGTCAGAAACAGTACAGGAGAAATTCTGGATTTCCTGGAAGAACAGGGAGTGGTTCACGGCATGTCAAAGAAAAAAGTGAACTGTTCTGAGATTGCAGCTGCAGTAAGGAGAAAATTCCAGGAGACTACGTGGGTGTCTGCCAGAATAGAGGGAACCCGTCTGATCCTGGAAATACAGGAAGGAACTGCTGGAAAAGAAGCTGCCAGAGATGTATCTCCCTGTGATCTGACGGCTGAGAAAGACGGGGTGATCGCTGAGATGATCGTCCGTGCCGGAGTTCCGGTAAAAAAGCCCGGAGATACGTGTGAAAAAGGTGAACTTCTGGTGTCCGGTGAACTTCATATCATGAATGACAGTCAGGAAATTGTGAGGAATGAATATATTCATGCAGATGCGGATATTTTCATTTCAAGACAGATTTCTTATTATCAGGAATTTCCTATGAAATACAGTACTGAAATTCCTTCCGGAAATACAAAAAAGGGAATATATTTCAGGATAGGACACTGGTACCTTGAATTGTATCAGACAGCAACGGAAAAACAGAGATGTATTACGGAGGAATATCCTCTGCGAATTACAGAGAATTTTGTGCTGCCTGTATGGGGCGGAAGAGCAGAAGTTATAGACTATATAAAAAAAGAAGAATTCTATACACAGGAAGAAGCCAGACAGGAAGCAGGAAGCAGATTTCAGCAGTATGAAAAGAAATTGCTTCAGAATGGGATAAAAATAACAGATAATCATGTTACAACAAAAGTGACAGATCAATTATGTATTACCAGAGGAACCCTGCAGATCATAGAACAGACAGGCAAAGAAAGCGCGATAAATGTGAAAGCCAGGGAAGAAACGTCAGAATCGGCAAATGAGCAATAAAACAGGAAAATTTGTATTTAAAAAGTTGCAGTGAGGTGTTACAATAGACACATCTGGTTCTGAAATAAGATGAACACCGGATAACAGAGCTGATGTATATGACAGATTTAGAATAAACAGCAGCGGACTATGAACAGGAAAGGACATCACAGGATGGCTGGTAATATTATTGAATTACACACAGAAGTGCCTGCAGATCTGGAATCTAATGTATTCGGCCAGTTTGACGAGCATCTTAAGCTGATTGAGAGAACACTGAATGTGACAGTAATCTCAAGAGATGGAATTCTTAAGATCCTTGGCAGCGAACAGGGCGCATCTTCTGCGAAGAAACTGATAGAGGAACTTGTTGTACTCGCGAAGCGTGGCAACACGATTACAAAACAGAACGTAAATTATGCTCTTTCTCTTGCAATGGAGCAGAGAAATGAGGTTCTTACAGAGATAGATAAAGATTTTATTTGTAATACCATACAGGGAAGACCTATTAAACCAAAAACTCTCGGACAGAAGGATTATGTAGAGCAGATCCGCAAGAAAATGATCGTATTTGGCGTAGGTCCCGCAGGTACAGGTAAGACTTACCTGGCAATGGCAATGGCAGTCACAGCTTTTCGCAATGAAGAGGTAAGCAGGATTATTCTGACACGTCCGGCAATTGAGGCTGGGGAGAAGCTGGGATTTCTTCCGGGAGATCTTCAGAGCAAGGTGGATCCTTATCTGAGACCACTCTATGATGCTTTGTATCAGATTATGGGTGCAGACAGCTTTGCCAAGAACATGGAGCGAGGACTGATCGAGGTAGCACCGCTTGCCTATATGCGCGGACGTACACTGGATAATGCTTTTATTATTCTTGATGAGGCGCAGAATACAACACCTGCACAGATGAAAATGTTCCTGACACGTATCGGATTTGGTTCAAAAGTAATCATAACGGGAGATGCTTCTCAGAAGGACCTTCCGAGAGATGCAACATCCGGACTTGACGTGGCAATGAAAGTACTTAAGAAAATTGATGATATTGGTTTTTGCCAGCTTACCAGCAAGGACGTTGTGAGACATCCACTGGTACAGCAGATCGTACAGGCTTACGATGCTTATGAGAAGAAACAGAAGCCTGAAAGACCGGCAAGACGCAGAAACGGGGTAAATGAACGATGAACATGCAGATCGATTATGAAACAGAGCGCGAACTTGGAATTGATTATGAAGCTCTGGCAGTTAAAGTTGCTGACAAGGTTCTTGAGATGGAGAAATGTCCTTATGAAGCACAGGTAAATCTGGTGCTCACAGACAATGATGAGATCAAGAGAGTCAACACAGAGTTTCGTGATATTGAGAGGGCTACAGATGTATTGTCCTTTCCGATGATCCCCTTTGAAGTACCTGCGGGGTATGATATCGTGGAAGAGGACGAGTCCTATTTTGATCTGGATACAGATGAACTTCTGCTGGGAGATATTATGATCTCGGTTGATAAGGTTTTTGCGCAGGCAGAGGAATATGGACACAGCGTAACCAGAGAATTCTGTTTCCTGGTTGCTCACAGCATGCTGCATCTGTTGGGATATGATCATATGACTCCGGAAGAAGCGGCAGTTATGGAAGCAAAACAGGCGAAAGCACTGGATGAGCTTGGAATCACACGTTGATCAGCTGTCTGAACTGACAGTAAAGCAGACAGATCTGTCTGTTTAACCAAATCAAGTAAGTAGCGAAGCGGATGATTTTATCCGCCTGACTAAAGAAAATATATTTACGGAGTACCAGAAAATGAATTACCGGGAAAGACTAAAGAATAAAAAAAGAATTGTAATTAAAATCGGTTCTTCTTCCCTGACTCATCCGGAGACAGGCAGACTGAACCTTCGTAAGCTGGAAGTGCTGGCAAGAGAGCTCTGTGATCTGCGCAACCAGGGAAAAGACGTGGTGCTGGTTTCCTCAGGTGCCATCGCAACAGGTGTTGCAGCACTTGGAATGAAAGAGAAGCCTACAGAGCTTAAGGGGAAGCAGGCATGTGCGGCAGTGGGACAGGCCAGACTGATGATGATCTACCAGAAACTTTTTTCTGAATATAATCAGCCGTCTGCACAGATACTGATGACCAAGAATACAATGGTAAATAATATTAACCGTAAGAATGCGCAGAATACTTTTAATGAACTGCTGAATCTGGGGGTTATTCCTATTGTAAATGAGAATGACTCTATTTCCACTTATGAGCTTCAGAATCTGGAGAAGTTCGGAGATAACGATACGCTGTCTGCAGTGGTAGCTGCTCTTGTACAAGCGGATCTGTTGATTCTTTTGTCAGATATTGACGGACTTTTTACAGATGATCCGAATACAAATCCGGATGCTGAATTTATTGATGTGGTTGAAAACCTGGATGACAGGCTGCTTAACATGGGAAAAGGCACTTCAGGCAGTAAAGTGGGAACAGGCGGAATGGCTACCAAGCTGACTGCTGCACAGATCGCGTCTGCAGCAGGGGTAGATATGGTGATTGCAAATGGTGCAGATTTCCATGTGATCCATAAGATTACAGAGGGACGCAATTACGGCACATTGTTTGTAGGTCAGTCCAAGGAAGAAGTTTATCTGATTGACATTATTGATAAGCTGTTATGATATAGCATAAAACAGAAAATACAGGAGGAATATTATGGAAGTCGAGAAGATCGATCGTATTAATGCACTTGCACATAAAGCAAAGAGCGTAGGACTTACAGAAGAAGAGAAAAAGGAGAGGGATCTGCTCCGCAGGGAATACCTTGCATCTGTACGTATGAACTTACGTTCTCAGCTCGATAACATTGATGTAAAGCAGGACGATGGAACCATCGTTAATCTGGGTGAAAGATATGGACTCAAAAAAAGACATTAGAAAGAAAATTTTTGCAGAAAGAAAGCTGCGAAGTGATGAACAGATAAGGTCTATGAGCCTTACGATCACAGACAGAGTAACCTCACTTCCTGCATTTAAAAATGCCGGTCGTATTCTGGTATATGCAGATTACAATCATGAGGTTGTGACAGAGTATCTTATTAGAGAGGCATGGAAGGCCGGTAAGGAAGTTGCAGTTCCTAAAGTTGTGGGAAAAGATATGGTATTTTATAAACTGACAGATTTTTCTCAGCTGGAACCTGGATATTTCGGGATTCCTGAACCGGTGTCGGGGGAAATTGTTGAATGGCCGGAGGCACTTATGATTATGCCGGGCGTGGCTTTTGACAGAGCAAACCACAGAGTTGGATATGGCGGAGGCTTTTATGACCGTTATCTTGAGAAACATCCTCAGCTTGAGCGGGTTGCCATTGCATTTTCTTTTCAGATGCTGCCCGAAGTTCCTACAGAACCTACAGATATCTGCCCGCAGATCGTGGTGACAGAAGAAGAGACCTGCTATCTTACAGAAAGATAGAAAAAATGCTTGGCAGCAGGTATGAAGAGGGAGTATCTGAAATGTATTGACTGAAAGGAGACCGGGATATGAATGAAATGCTGAACTGCCTTGGCACAAATGCGAAGGCTGCTGAAACAGAGATGAGAAATCTTTCAACAAATAAGAAGAATGAAGTACTTCTGGCAGTAGCGGACAGACTGGTAAAGGATGCGCAGACACTGATCAGTGCCAATGCGCTGGATGTGGAAGAAGGTAAACGTAATCAGATGCCTGAGGGGCTGATCGACAGACTTCTCCTGACAGAAAACAGGATTGAAGGAATGGCAGAGGGATTACGTCAGGTCGCTGCACTGGATGATCCCGTCGGAGAGGTAACAGGAATGAAGAAACGCCCGAACGGACTGCTGATTGGACAGAAACGGGTACCGTTAGGGGTTATCGGAATTATTTATGAAGCAAGACCGAATGTAACTGCAGATGCATTTGCACTGTGTTTTAAGACTGGTAATGTTGTGATTCTGAAGGGCGGCAGTGATGCCATTCATTCCAATGAGGCAATTGTAAACAGTATCCGTGAAACTCTGAAAGAGCAGGGAGTGACAGAGAATGCGATTCAGCTTATTTCTGATACTTCCAGAGAGACGGCTGCCGAGTTTATGAAGATGAATCAGTATGTAGATGTGCTGATTCCGCGTGGAGGCAGAGGACTGATCAGGGCTGTTGTGGAGCAGAGTACGATTCCTGTTATTGAAACAGGTACAGGCAACTGTCATACATATGTAGATGAAACTGCTGATCTGCAGATGGCTGCAGATATTATCATCAATGCAAAGACACAGCGTGTGGGTGTATGCAATGCCTGCGAATCTGTTCTTGTACATAAGGATGTCAAGGATGCATTTCTGCCTGTCCTGGCCAGACGGCTGCAGGAGAAGCATGTGGAGATCCGTGCGGATGAGGCGGCATATGATCTGATCTCGGGAGCTGTACATGCAACAGAGGAAGACTGGGGAAAAGAATATCTGGACTATATTCTTTCAATTAAGGTGGTTTCTTCTGTGGAGGAAGCAATTGCTCATATCAATAAATATAATACCAAACATTCAGAAGCTATTATTACCAATAATTATGAACATGCCCAGAAATTCCTGGATGAAGTGGATGCTGCTGCTGTTTATGTCAATGCGTCTACCAGATTCACAGACGGGTTTGAATTTGGTTTTGGAGCAGAGATTGGCATCAGCACGCAGAAACTGCACGCGAGAGGACCGATGGGGCTTCTGGCTCTGACAACAACCAAGTATATTATTTATGGAAATGGACAGGTCCGCCCATAAATTTGATTTTTTCTGAGGGATGTGCTATACTGCACTCAGATTTTGGGAATAATTAAAACTCATTCACGGGAGGATATAAAATGAGAAAAAAACAACTTTTAGCACTGTTAATGGCAAGTGCATTATCCGTGGGAATGGCGCCGACAGCTGCATTTGCGGCAGATGCTGCAGTGGAAGCAGAAGGAGAAACCGAGGGAGCGCTTGACGCGGCAGATACAGAAACACCTGCAGAGACACCAGCAGATGAAACACCGGCGGAGGATCCGGCTGCAGAAGATCCTGCAGAGACACCGGCGGATGAAACACCTGCAGAGACATCAGCAGATGAGACAGACGCACAGGCAGATGAGAATGTAGATGCAGCAATCGTAGTTGGAGAAACTTCATATCCGACACTTGCAGAAGCATTTGCAGCAATTGCTGACAGTGCAGATATGACAGGTGAACCTGACTATATCAAGGTAAAAGGCGATATTGAGATCAATGCGACAATTGATGTTCCTGCTAATAAGAATATTATGCTGGTTGCAGCAGAGGACAGCACGATTAAACGTGCGGCAGGTTTTAAAGACAGTATGTTTACTGTAAGCGGCGGTAATCTGCAGATGGCAGGAGGATTTATAAATGATTCAACAGGAGCTGCTATTGGAGCAGGCTCACTGACTGTTGATGGAACCGGTGATGAAGTTACAGGTTCCATTGTAAAAGTAACCAGTGGTAATTTTGCATTATCTGATGGAGCAACTCTCACAGGAAATGCAACAACCGGAAACGGCGGTGCAATCAACAATGCGGCCGGAGCCAATGTTTATCTTTTAGGCGGTTCCATTACAGGAAACTCTGCAGCAGCAGGCGGCGGAATTTACAGTGAAGGTACTGTAAGTATTCAGGGTACAGTCAATGTTACCGGAAACACAGCAGATAATGTTGTATTGAACGGAAATGGTGTCATTAATGTAACTGGTGCAGTGACTGATGATTCTGTAATCGGCGTAAGTGTTCAGGATGCGGCAGCCGGCAAACAGGTAGTGAAACTTGCCGATGGAATTACAGATGTAAAACTTGCTGATGTGATTTCTAAGATTACATATGAAGGAAATTCAGACTTTAAAATTGGCGACGATGGAACACTTGTAAGCACTAAAGAGGAACCGGAACCGACACCGGATGTAGTTGTGACAATAAAGAAGTATGGCTGGACAGGACATAACAGTGCAGAGGTTACATTCGAGTCTAATGTAAAAGGTAAGTATTATATTGAATATGTAAAACATGGCGCCTCAGCACCTACGATTGATACTACAAAAAAAGGCAGTAAGATTAATGCAGGTGAGACTGTAACTAAAAGTATCACAAAACTTCCAGAGTATGATGTAGATATTTATGTATGTGTTGTCAGTGAAGATGGAAAACATGATGCTAAAGGTTTTGCACTGATCGGAGCAGAGCGTCCACCAGTACCTGTCACTTCAACACCGACACCGACTCCAACACATACTCCGGTAATAGCGGATATAAATAAGAGTGTTATACAGGGATTCGAGAATGCGCTTGTATTCTATCCGAACACATTTTATGAGTTCAGAGTAATCGGTGCAGGTACACAGAACAGTAATCCTGGACAGGGAGATGTAAGATGGGTTCCTGTAGGATGGAGTACAGTTTCTGCAAATCCGACAAGCTGGAAAACAACCTGGAAGATCGGTGCGGAAAAAGGTATTTATACAGACAAAGAAGTTGCATATTCTATGTATGTAAGATTCCGAAAAGATGTTTACGATGGAAGCAACTGGCAGGAGACAGATTCTTATGAAGTTTTAACTTACCAGTTCAAGGCTGCACCTCTGTCTCAGACAACTGTAACACCGGGTGCTGATGGAAGCGGAACAGGCGGAGATGGTATGCCCGGTGAGGGAAGTACAGATATAACACCGACTACTTATGCAGACGGAACAAACGGTACATCCAAATCTGCAGTGTCCACAGGTGATGAATCACCGATTGGAACTATGATGGCTCTTGCAGCAGCATCTGTTCTTGCCGGTGGATATGTACTTGTAAGAAGACGTAAAAAAGAACAGTAATTCATGTAGTTGTATCTGACTGATGAAATTTTTAAGAGACAGGTCTTATGACCTGTCTCTTTTCATATATATATTAATGAAAACGCAAGTTTATGCGGATGAAAGGAGGACGGCCTGTATGGCAGCAGAACAGTCAGGTACATATGAAAGGCTATATTTTGCAATGTGGGAAATTGGACAGAGATATGGAAATTTCGTACAATACAGAGTGATCGGAAGAAGTCATGATGACAGAATGATCCCTATGCTGGAAATCGGAAAGGGCGATTCCTGTATCTTTTGTGTAAGTGGAATAGAGAGCGGCGACGGTGATATTCCGGAATATCTGTTATCTATCATTAAAGAATATTGTAAATCGTACGAAAGCGGCTGGATCATGGGAGAGAATTACGAAGTCAGAAAACTGCTGGACAAAGTGCGGATCTGTGTGATTCCCATGTTGAATCCTGACAGTTATGAAATATCGGAAAAAGGATACGGCGCTATCCGAAATCCGATTCACAGGCAGATGCTGAAAATGCAGGACAGGCCTGTGGAAGATTATGAATGCAATGCCAGAGGAATTGATCTGCGTAAGAATTTTCCAACTAATTATTATCAGCGAAAAAGGATCAATCAGGAGCCTGCCAGTGAAAATGAGACGAGGGCACTGATCAATATTTTTCAGGAGTATCCAAGTGCAGGACTTCTCACTTTCAGCTATTCCAGAGGAAAAATTATTTATTGCAGACAGGAAAAAGGATTTGCCTACAATCAGAGAAATTACAGACTTGCAAGGCATTTACAGAAATGCTCCGGTTATCGCCTGGAAAAAGGAACAGCAGGAGGTGCAGTCACAAAAAGGACTGGGACAAGACCGGATATGGGGTCTCCGGAACAGTTCTATGCGGAGGTGATCCGGCAGCCATCCCTTGCAATAGAGATTCCTGATTATCGCAAAGGAGAAATAGAAGAACTGAGAATGATACCGCTGGAATATCTTTATTCTTTAAACAGCGGCATTCTGTTGAATGAAAAAGCTTAAAAATAGAGAATAGCGTTTGACATAAGTGAGTAAATTCTGTATGATAAAAAGAGTGTCTTAAAATTATCCCGAAATAGAAAGATGAGGAATTAAGAGTGAACAACAATACACAGGAAAGTAAAGTACAGTTAGAATATATCAATAAATGCACAGAGATTGTAAAGGAGAAATATGAGAAAGAACCTGCTTTCTATATACAGAATGCAGGATGTCAGATGAATTCTCTGCAGACAGAAACAGTGGCCGGAATAGTGAAACGTATGGGTTACAAAGAAGTATTCAGGGAAGAAGAGGCAGATGTAGTTATCTATAATACATGCACAGTCCGTGAGAACGCAAATCTGAAGATTTACGGACATCTGGGACATCTGAAAGGTATTAAGAAAAGGAAGCCGGAGATGAAGATCGTATTATTTGGATGTATGATGCAGGAGCCGGAAGTGATCGAGAAGATTCACAAAGATTATTCTTTTGTGGATCTGGTTTTCGGTACTCATAATTTCCACAAATTTCCGGAGCTTTTTTACAGAAGTTTAAATACAGAAGGACAGATCATCGATGTCTGGAAAGAATCCGATGAGATTGTTGAGGGTATGCCTGCAGACCGTAAGTATTCCTTTAAAACAGGTGTAAATATCATGTTTGGCTGCAATAATTTCTGCAGTTATTGTATTGTACCGTATGTAAGAGGAAGAGAGAAGAGCCGTGAGCCGGAAGCAATTGTCGAGGAGATTAAGGCATTGGTAGCAGATGGCGTAACAGAGGTTATGCTTCTGGGACAGAATGTTAATTCCTATGGCAAGACACTGGAGCATCCGGTTACTTTTGCGCAGCTTCTCAAACAGGTAGAAGCGATTGAAGGATTAAAGAGAATCCGTTTCATGACTTCTCACCCGAAAGATCTGTCTGATGAACTGATTCAGACAATGGCAGAGAGCAAGAAGGTCTGCCATCATCTTCACCTGCCTATGCAGTCCGGAAGCAGTCGTATTCTTAAAATCATGAATCGCCGTTATGATAAGGAGAAATATCTGGAGCTTGTAAGCAAGATCCGTAAAGCTGTGCCTGATATCTCTCTGACTACAGATATTATCGTAGGTTTCCCGGGAGAGACAGAAGAAGATTTCCAGGATACTCTGGATGTAGTTGATAAGTGTAACTTTGACTCTGCATTTACCTTTATTTATTCCAAGAGAAGCGGTACACCTGCTGCGAAGATGGAGAATCAGGTTCCGGAGGACGTGGTAAAGGATCGTTTTGACCGTCTCCTTGCCTTGGTACAGAAGAAAGGAAGAAAAGAATCCGCGCGCTTCGAGGGTACTGTGCAGGAAATCCTGGTGGAAGAGGAAAGTAAAGAAAAAGGAATCTTCACAGGAAGAACAGAATACAATCTTCTTGTTCACTTCCCGGGATGCAAAGACCTGATCGGCAAATATGTGAAAGTAAAACTGGATACCTGTAAGGGATTCTATTATTTTGGAAGTCTTGTAGATTAATGCAGGTATAATTGTCTGTTGTCCGACAGGGATAAAAAATATATAGGACTTCTGATGAATACAAAAATATAAGAAGCTCGTATCAATTGACAGTGAATTGATGATGTAGAGGGTGGAAGATAAAAGTGAAACAAAATAAATACGAAATAGATATGTGTAACGGAACCATCATGGACAAGCTGATTTCATTTTCGCTTCCGTTGATGCTTTCCGGAATCCTGCAGCTGATGTTCAATGCGGTAGATATCATTGTGGTAGGGCGGTTCAGTGGAAGCGTGGCACTTGCTGCGGTTGGCTCTACTACTGCATTGATCAATGTGTTTACCAATCTGTTTATAGGGATCTCTCTTGGAGCGAATGTTCTTGCAGCACGTTTCTTTGCTGCCGGCAAAGACAAAGAGATGTCAGAAACAGTCCATACAGCGATTACTCTTGCACTGGTCAGTGGCGTGATCATGGCATTTGTAGGACTGTTTTTTTCCAGAGGAGCGCTGGAACTGATGGATACACCTGAGGACGTGATCGGGCAGTCTGCACTGTATATGAAGATATATTTCATGGGAATGCCGTTCTTTATGTTGTATAATTATGGAGCTGCGATCCTGAGAGCTGTGGGAGATACCAAACGTCCGCTGATCTTTCTGATCATTTCGGGTGTTGTGAATGCAGGGCTGAATATGATCCTTGTGATCATATTTCATCTGGATGTGGCTGGTGTAGCAATTGCGACTGTAATCTCACAGATGATCTCCTGCGTTCTTGTGCTGCGGTGCCTGTACAGGTCGCAGACCAGTTATCAGCTGCGTTTCTCGAAACTGAAGATTAATACGACTTATCTGAAGCAGATTTTTCAGGTGGGAATTCCGGCGGGTATCCAGAGTACAGTTATTAATTTTTCGAATGCTTTGCTGCAGTCCTCGGTTAATTCTTTTGGCTCTATTGCGATGGCAGGATATACGGCAGCCAATAATATTTTTGGATTCCTATATATGTCTGTAAATTCTGTGACACAGGCGTGTATGAGCTTTACCAGTCAGAATTATGGTGTGCGCAAGTATAAACGTATGGATAAAGTGCTGATCGACTGTATTATCATTTCCATGGTTACAGCGCTGACGCTTGGATGCAGCGCATATTTCTTTGGACCTGAGATTCTTAAGATTTATACGAAAGATTCGGAAGTGATCCAGTGTGGAATGGAGATCATGGCATATACCACGGTACCGTATTTCTTATGCGGGATCATGGATCTGTTTCCGGGAGCACTGCGTGGAATGGGACATTCCGCTGTTCCAATGATCTTGTCTGTGATCGGTACGGTTGGAACCAGGATCGTATGGATTTTCGGAATTTTCCCGAATCACAGATCTCTGTCTGTGCTGTTTATTTCTTATCCTGCATCCTGGATATTGACCATTGTCATGCAGGTGATCTGTTTTTATTTCGTACGAAAAAAAGTACATAAAAGTGCATAAAGCATAGTTTCCAGAGCTTTTGCAGAAAATAATGTCGTCAAAATATAGTGAGATGACTGATTTTTCTGCGGAAGCTCTTTTTTTCTGCGGATCGTGACGCGGATCAGAGATTCGTAATCCATATTCGCTATCTGCTTATAATCGAACAGCAGATTCGTGATTTGTAAGGGGATATAAAAGTTATTTTAAATTTCTTATATATGGTATTGACAAATACCCTATCAGGGTATATAGTGTTCATTGTAAAGATACCCCATGAGGGTATTTACAAAAAGTAATTGAGTCCTGTCGGACAGAGGATCTAGGAGAGTATATATTTTGGATAAGGAGGTATTTGAGTATGGCAGATACACAGGAGAAGAAAGCCTGTCCCTGTTGTGGGAAACATACAGACCGTTCTGAAGAGGAGCGCAGGAAACTGATCAACCGTCTCAAACGTGTGGAAGGGCAGATCCGCGGTATTATCGGTATGCTGGAGAATGATGCGTACTGTAATGATATCCTGATCCAGTCTGCGGCAGTGAATGCGGCAGTGAATGCATTTAATAAAGAACTGCTTGCAAATCACATCCGTACCTGCGTAGCCCGTGATATCCGTGAGGGTAAGGATGAGACGATCGACGAGCTGGTTGCTACCTTACAGAGACTTATGAAATAAGGTTGTAACTGTTCAGTACCTTCACAGTTACAAGTCAAAATCCATTGAAAATCGCCTGTGGCGATGGGATTTTGACATTTTCATGCCAAAACACCTCGCGGAATAGTGGACTGCTGAATAGTTACATAAAATTTCAGAAAAAGAAATACTTGTACACCGTTTTGCAATGATCTTGTGAAGTATATAGAATGCAAATCTGAGTGTACTAATTTTGAGGAGGAATGAAAATGGAACAATACAACGTAACCGGAATGAGCTGTGCAGCCTGCAGCAGCAGAGTTGAGAAAGCTGTATCCAAGGTTCCGGGTGTAACATCCTGTTCTGTCAGCCTGCTGACAAACTCTATGGGAGTAGAGGGAACAGCAGGTTCCGCTGAGATCATCAGGGCAGTGCAGGATGCAGGATACGGAGCATCATTGAAAGGAGCTTCCGGAGAGCAGCTATCTGCTTCTGCAGCAGAAGAGGCACTGGAAGATCATGAAACGCCGGTTTTAAAGAGAAGGCTGATTGCATCAATAGGATTTCTGCTTGTACTGATGTACTTCTCCATGGGACATATGATGTGGGGATGGCCGCTCCCTGCATGGTTTGACGGCAATCATGTTGCAATGGGACTGGTACAGCTCCTGCTTGCGGGAATCGTAATGGTCATCAATCAGAAATTCTTTATCAGCGGATTTAAGAGTCTGTGGCACCGTGCTCCAAATATGGATACTCTGGTAGCACTTGGTTCTATGGCATCTTTTGTATGGAGTGTCTATGCACTCTTTGCCATGACCAGAGCGCAGGTAGATGGTGATTCTGCTGCAGTTATGAATTATATGATGGAATTCTACTTTGAATCTGCTGCCATGATATTGACACTGATCACAGTAGGAAAAATGCTGGAAGCCCGCTCAAAAGGCAAGACTACAGATGCATTAAAGGGCCTTATGAAGCTGGCTCCCAAGACAGCCGTTGTTGTACGTGACGGACAGGAAGCAACAGTACCGATCGAGCAGGTAAGAAAAGGTGATATCTTTGTAGTGCGCCCCGGAGAGAATATTCCGGTGGATGGTGTGATCCTTGAGGGAAACAGTGCAGTCAATGAGGCAGCACTTACGGGAGAAAGCATTCCGGCAGACAAGAATCCGGGCGATCAGGTTTCAGCTGCTACAGTGAACCAGTCCGGTTTTATCAAATGTGAGGCGACCCGTGTCGGAGAAGATACGACACTTTCACAGATTATTAAGATGGTCAGTGATGCGGCAGCTACTAAAGCACCGATCGCGAAGATTGCAGACCGTGTTTCCGGAGTTTTTGTCCCTGCTGTTATCAGTATTGCGATTATTACAACGATTATCTGGCTGCTTGTCGGCAGACCGTTTGGTTATGCGCTGGCAAGAGGAATTTCTGTTCTTGTTATCAGCTGCCCGTGTGCACTGGGGCTTGCTACACCGGTTGCG
The DNA here is from genome assembly GCA_905209435.1 of uncultured Blautia sp. Next base: position 20,650 of record CAJLTE010000044.1, read on the forward strand.
ATCATGGTTGGAAACGGAATGGGAGCAAAGAACGGAATCTTGTTTAAGACAGCAGTTTCTCTGGAAGAGGCAGGCAAGATTCAGATTGTGGCGTTAGACAAGACAGGAACTATCACAAAAGGTGAGCCACAGGTAACAGACCTTGTTCCTGCAAATGGAATTTCAGAGGAAATACTTCTTTCTTATGCATATGCCCTTGAGAAGAGAAGTGAGCATCCTCTGGCTAAGGCAATCATTGCTAAAGCAGAGGAGAGACAGATCACAGCTTTAGAGGTTTCTGATTTTCAGGCACTTCCGGGAAATGGACTCCGCGCAGTGCTGGACAATGAAGTCCTGACTGGCGGAAGTATGAAATATATCAGTAATCAGGTATCTATATCACCGGAACTGATTTTGCAGGCAGAGAAATTTGCAGGAGAAGGAAAGACACCGCTTCTTTTTACAAAGAACAATAAGCTGATCGGTATGATCGCAGTGGCAGATGTTATGAAAGAGGACAGCCCGCAGGCAGTAAAGGAACTGCAGAATATGGGAATCCGTGTTGTTATGCTGACTGGTGACAATGAACGTACAGCGAAAGCAATCGGCGCTCAGGCAGGCGTTGACGAAGTAATTGCAGGTGTACTTCCGGACGGAAAGGAAAGTGTGATCCGTACTCTGAAAGAACAGGGAAAAGTTGCCATGGTAGGTGACGGTATTAATGATGCACCGGCACTGACAAGAGCAGATATCGGAATCGCTATTGGTGCGGGAACGGATGTTGCTATTGATGCTGCAGATGTAGTGCTGATGAAGAGTCAGCTCAGTGATGTTCCGGCCGCGATCCGACTCAGCCGTGCGACACTTAGAAATATTCATGAGAATCTTTTCTGGGCGTTCTTTTATAATGTAATCGGTATTCCGCTTGCAGCAGGTGTGTGGATCCCAATCTTCGGATGGACATTGAATCCGATGTTTGGCGCAGCCGCAATGAGTCTTTCCAGTTTCTGTGTAGTAACCAATGCGCTGAGACTGAACTTATTCAAAGTGCATGATGCATCTAAGGATAAAAAGATTAAACAGAATTCAGCACAACTTCGTGTAACCGACAGTACGGAAAGTACAGATGTGTCCGATATGAAGGGCAGCTGCGGTAACAGTGAAATTCATGATCGAAGAGATCAGGAAAATAAAAAAGAAAACAAGGAGAATAAAGGTATGACAACAATTACAGTCAATGTAACAGGAATGATGTGCGGACATTGCGAAGCACACGTAAACAAAGCAGTAAAAGAAGCGTTTGGTGTAGAAGATGTAGTTTCTTCTCATGACAAAGGAACAACTGTGATCAAAGCACCACAGAAACTGGATGAGGATAAGATCCGCGAAGTGATCAAAGAAGCTGGTTATGAAGTAACAGGAATTACACAGGAATAGTACTTTAACAGTCCCTGCTCACTGCTTTAATTGCGAAATGTAATAGGCAGTGGGCGGGGACTTGTACGTATCAGAAGTAAACTTTTCCTGACATATTGTGAACGGGTATTTGATGATGGAGCAGAAAAGCTTTTCTCAAAACACAATTTATATTGAAAATCTAAAAAAGTATATTATAATACCATCGGACTTATTGTAAAGTTCAGAAATTATAAATAAGACCAGGGGAGCTTTAAATGAAAAGTTGAGAGTAAGGTAATTCCTTAGACCCTTTATACCTGTTGGATAATGCCAGTGTAGGAAGTGTTGAGAATATACCGGAGCATACAGCATTTGCCAATGGCAGGCCAGAGAGCAGGCTGCGCCATTATTTGCAGAGTTCGGACTGGAAGGAACCCAGTACCAGTATCCAAGCCAGCTTTCCGGCGGTATGCGCCAGAGAGCGGCACTGCTTCGCACGTATCTGTCTTCAGACGGCGTTGCACTTCTGGATGAACCGTTCAGTGCATTGGATACACTGACCAAGACCAGTATCCATAAATGGTATCTGGAAATTATGCAGCACATTGATCTTTCTACACTGTTTATCACTCATGACATTGATGAGGCGATCCTTTTATCAGACAGGATTTATATCCTCAATGGTGCACCGGGCGAGATCCGCGATGAGATTGTTATTAAGGAGAAGAAGCCAAGGGCAGAGGATTTTGCATTGTCAGATGCATTTCTGGAATATAAGAGACTGATCATCAGTAAGCTGTAATATAAATCATATAAAAATAAGAACAATCCTTTTCTATAGAACAGTATCTATGGAAGGGATTGTTCTTTTATTTTGGCTGGATTTTGTGAGATCAGAAATTGGAATAAGGGTCTGTTTTTGGATTAATATAAGGGAAAATTAATAACAGGAAACGGAAGAGGGGCCGTTTCCCGTTATTAGGGGGATTTATACAATTATAAGTAAAATACTTTAAAACAGTACTTTGATCAGAATACTTGCGACTACCAGGATCAGCGCGCCGCAGATTCGTGTGGCAATCTGAGCAAATGGCAGAAGTTCCATTCTTTTGGCGGAAGAGAGAACTGCGATATCTCCGGTACCGCCCATGTTTGTTGTACAAAGACCTGCAGTGATAGCAGATTCGATCGGATAGAAGCCTACCAGATGACCACCGATACCTGCGCCGAGAGCAACACCGCCTACAACTACCAGAACCAGGATCATATAAGTGATGGAGAAAGAACTGATCACAGCACCCAGATCGATCATGGAGATTCCGATTCCAACAAGGAGGGCATTGGTCCAGTTACCCATTACGAACTGGCTCCACTGCTGTGCTGCGTACTCGATCTTCTTTGGTACGATTCCAAGAGCTTTGGCAGCAGCAACCAGAATGATCATCCATGCATAAGTATGAACAGATGGAACTGCTTTATTGATGAAAGTGCCAAGCAGATAGAAGAACATAGCAGTGATCAGACCCATTCCCATAAGCTGAATGCTTTCTGAAGGTTTCTTTTCTTCAGACATATCGTCGGTATCTTTTTTCATTAATTTGCCATTACCGCTTAAAGCAGGCTGAATTTCTCCAAGTTTGTGAAGCATACCTGCCATAATGATAGCAGTGACATTTCCAAGAGTGGAAGCTGGGATCATACGGGAAATGATGCCGGACGCGTCTACGCCAAGTGCCTGAGCATACATACCGGACAGAGGCACAACACCGGCACCCATTCCGCCGCCCATCATAGGGATTGCCACATACATAATGGCGTCCACAAATCCATAGCCAAGAAGCATCCCTACAACACCGACTGCAAGGATCGCCATAGTCATGGCACAGAGTGCGACAGGAAGGAAACGGATCGCAGCTTTCAGAAGAAGGGTTCTGCTCATACCAAGGATACATCCGGTGATCAGAGCCGCAATATAGAAGTTCAGGAAACCTGTGGTGTTCATAAAGTTATCAACGTTATCGATAACTGACTGTGGAATTACGCCTGTATAAACCAGGATGGCAGACGCAAAGATACATACGATAGCACCGCCGCCCAGATAGGTCTTAATGATCGGCAGGTGATTTCCAGCGTAATTAAATAATCCGCCGAAAACCATCATGACCATGAAAGCACCAAGCATTCCCACAGGAAGCCATCCAAAGAGCATTGCTGCAAAAACTCCTGCAAAGATTACCAGATAGAGAGGCAGTCCAATGCCATAGATCTGGATCTGATTCAATTTCTGAAACCAGGAATCAGACTGTTTTTGAGTATCAAAGCTATTTAAATTTAAAGAAGCACTGTTATCCATAAGAATTCCTCACTTTCTGTTAATATTTGATAGGCGTTTGCAAAACGCCACAAGCCGCATAAATACGGCATTTTTTGTTACC
>CAJLTE010000045.1 GCA_905209435.1 uncultured Blautia sp.
CCGCTTTTTTCCGGAGCTTTTCCCTCTGTCACTGAGATCCGGTTCATGGTTTGATTCACAGCTTCCACATGGAGTACCTTCTGCTTCTCGCCTTCTCCACACATTACATCTGTCCCATAGGCGCCCTCTGCATTCTCTACTCCGTCCACCTGCTTAATGGCAGCTACATCATCCTCCGTCAGTCCCAGGGTTCCCACTACTTTGATATCCATAAGATTGGTTTCATCATAATAGGCATCACCTGAGAAGCGCATATCCGGTGACGAGGCCTGTATCCCGGAAAAAAACGCAACTCCCAGGGCAACGATCATAAATATGGAAATAAATCTGGCTTTACTTTTGCGTATCTCCATCCAGAAATCTTTATGCATTGCTTTCATACTCATCACCTACCATTCTATCTCCTCAATCGGTGTAGGATGGTCATTCATCGTCATCCTGGAAACCTTGCCGTTCTTGATCTTGATCACCCGGTCTGCCATAGGTGTCAGCGCCGAGTTATGGGTAATGACGATCACTGTCATTCCTCGCTCCCTGCACATATCCTGCAAAAGCTTCAGGATTGCCTTACCAGTCTGATAGTCCAGTGCACCTGTGGGCTCATCACACAATAAAAGCTTGGGATTCTTCGCCAGTGCCCTGGCTATGGAAACTCGCTGCTGCTCACCACCTGAAAGCTGTGCCGGAAAGTTTGTCAGTCTGTCTTTCAGACCAACTTCTTCCAGAACTTCTCTCGCATCCAGCGGATCTTTACAGATCTGCAACGCCAGTTCTACGTTCTCCAGTGCTGTAAGATTCGGCACCAGATTATAAAACTGGAATACAAATCCTATATCATTCCTTCGATAACCGGTAAGCTGCTTACTGTTATATCCGGCAATATTTTTACCATCCACACGTACCTCACCGCTGGTAGCTTTATCCATACCGCCAAGGATATTCAGCACTGTCGTCTTGCCCGCACCACTGGGACCTACGATTACTACAAACTCGCCTTTCGCAATTTCAAAACTGATCTCGTCCACTGCGACGATCTTTACCTCTTTTGTTCCGTATATCTTGGAAACCTTATCTAATTTTACATATGCTTCCTTCTCACTCATCCGCATTTCCCCTGTAATATATTTTACTACCTTGATCATCGTTTCCTATATTAATTTACAGGCAGGTCAAACTTTGACCTGCCTGAGAGTTTCAAGGGTTATATTTATTGTAACACAATGCGATTGCAATTCATAATAAAAAATCTATAAACTTCTTAAATACTATACCACCATTCGTCCAAAGTAATTCTCTTACTCAATCCACGGAATCTCATAATTCCATGATTTGCGGATATCATCCATAATCTTCATGACTCTGACTGTCTCCGCATGCGGCATTTCCGGGCATTCGAGTTTTCCTTCTGCAAGCGCTCTCGCGCAGGATTCCACTTCATATTCATATCCTGTAATCTGCTCCGGTGGAAGATAGGACGCTACCTCTTTATAATCAGCATCAAACACTGTAATTTTTTCAGGATTATTGATGTTCTGTACCTGAATATATCCTTTAGTGCCGAAAATACTTCCCATTCTGTCTGAAATTTCTCTTGCTCCACACTGAAGTGTTGCCATGCGATTTCCCTCAAACAGCATCACAATACTGTCAAGGATATCCACTCCATCTCTAAAAATTGCCGTTGCTTTCACATCTTTCACTTTTTCTCCCAAGATCATGGACGCAAAATTGATCGGATATACACCTACATCCAGAAGTGCACCTCCTGCAAGCTCTGGTTTTCGAATACGCTCCACATGATCAATTGCATAACTAAGATTTGCTGTAACTGCTGTAACATCTCCAATCACGCCACTTGCTATAATATCATTAATCATAGTTCTGGATGGCATATATCTTGTCCAGATTGCTTCTGTAATCAAAAGCCCTTTTTCTTTTGCAAGCGCAAATAATTTCTGTGCCTGTTCAGCATTTACAGTAAATGATTTCTCACAGAGTACATTCTTTCCTGCTTCCAGGCACATTTTTGCATGTAAATAGTGATGTGAATGAGGTGTTGCTATATATACAAGGTCAACCCCGTCATCTTTCAACATTTCTTCATACGAACCATACGCTTTGTTAAATCCATACTGCTCTGCAAATTTCTGTGCACGCCCTAAATCCCTTGCTGCCACTGCATAAGCTTCAACATCTTTCATACCGGCAACTGTGTTCGCCATTGCTATCGCGATATTACCGGCTCCTAAAATTGCCAACCTCATTTTTCGCATCCTCCGTATTTTAAACATTCTTCAACGTACTTATTTTCAGGAATATTTTATTTCTGTACCCTATCATCAATTCCTGTTTCCTACTACGCAAAAGCTTTATCCTAATGTTAATATTTTTACTCCTTCGTGACAATACCTAATTTTCTGTTTATCTATATTGGTTACTCCTTCAAAAATTTTTCTGCTTCACTCTGCTTTTCTCTTTTCCTTTTCGTCATCAGCCCCCCAATCCTTCCTGTCTCTTTTGCAGACAGACTCTTCCATCCATCACTTAATACCCTGTCCAGCAATCCCATTTCTTCTGCGATTTCATACTTCATGCATTCCTCAGTCGGTAATTCCCCGGCAAGATAGGCCTTTACTTCTTTCTCTTTATCCAAAACAGCCCACACTCCTTTTTTCTTTGGAGTATGGGCTGTTTTTATCATTTTTATACATCGTACAGATATTTGCTTATCTCTGTTTCATTTTCTCTACAAGTTTACCATACACATGTTCAACAAACCACGGCTCTGTAGATTTCTTCAGTGCTTCCTCCGGTGAAAACCAGGCTACTCCGCTGTTTTCGTCTTCCTTTATTGAAACGCTTTCTTCGGAATCTGCTTCCAGCAGATAAGTCACATTCAGATGCAGATGACTGGACACATATTTTCCTTTTTTCACATGACCATCTACAGTAAGTGATTCCAGCGAAAAAATCTCATCTGAAACCGGACGTACATTGGATATTCCAGCTTCCTCTTTTACTTCTCGGACCGCCACTGAAAGCAGATCAGTCTCTCCATCTGCATGACCGCCAAGCCAGGACCAGGAATTATATATGTTATGATACACCATAAGAACTTTACTTCTGTCCTTATTTACCACCCAGGCTGACGCGGTGATATGTGCCACTGCATTCTCTCTCAGAAATGCATTCTCATTGTTTTCTATCCAGTTAAGGATCAATGTTTTGTCCATTTCTTCCTGTTCATTAAATGGCTTATATTCTTTTATACTTTTTAGTAATTTTTCCCGTGTTACCATAACTTTTCTCCTTTATCTGCAGGCAGCTGACTGTTATTACATCTGACATAAATAATATCTTTAATATTTTTTCGGAATAATGATAGCTGCAATAATATATGCCCAGATTCCGGCCCCGCCAAAGCATGTAAGGATTACCCAGGCCAGACGCACAAGTGTCGGATCAATATCAAAATATTCTGCGATTCCTCCACATACGCCGCAAAGCATACTGTTTTCTGATGATTTGTATAAACGTTTATCACTCATTGTTCATTTCCTCCAATTTGTTATTATATGATATCAGGGTCAAAAGGTCAAAAAGCCGTTCGTGCTTGCACGGTAAGGCGTTTGAACTTGGGACCCGCCAAACATGAGGAAGTAGCGATTTACGCAGTAAATCTGCGGATTCCGAATGTTTGAGAATTGCGGGAGCTGCTTAGCAGCGGAGCAATTCGTAGATATCAAGTTAGGGGCAAAATACCTTTTGACCCTAACATCATTATATTGAAATTCTTTGATCTCTTACTTCATTAAGCGGATAAAATCATCCGTTTCTGTGAGCTTTCCCTGAAAAACTTACAGAAACATTTCCCATTCCGCATTCCAGCTCCAGTTTCCTGTCTGCACTTGCATTGGAAATATGCTTCTCTCTGCCAAGTCCACTGTAAGAATCCGAACCTATATCCAAGTTCCCAATGCCACACTGCAGATCATAGTTATAATCTTCCTCTTTACCAGTCACAGTCAGATCCATTTCACCTAATCCACATTCTCCATTTATTTTTTCTGCGCTCAGATCATTAAATGTCATGCTTCCCGTTCCAATCTGCAGATCAGCCTCCTTTGCCGTCACCAAAACATTCCCGGCAAATTCACCGGCTCCCATATCCACATTCAGTTCCTCTGTCTGAATCTCCCTGTTAATATAAACAGCTCCGGCTCCCATTTCTAAATCCAGCTTCTTAAGCTTCACATCTTTCGGATAAGAAATACAAACCTTCCTGGCTTTTGACTTTCGATCCGTGCTTCTGACTTTAAGCGTATCCGCACTTTCTTTCACTGTTACCTTATTTCCATTATCGTTGTATACCTTAACAGAAAAACTGTCACCCTCTTCCAGATCCAGTTCATCATATTTCAGCTCTATATCCAGTTCCGTCGGCTGATATTTCAGATCATACACCCTGCAATCAGTAGAATCCTCACTCTTTACTGCAGCTTTCAGATCATCCTCATCATCTTCCGCATTATCAGAAAGCGTTTCTACCACCTCCTGTGGCCAAAACGCTCCTCTAAAATTTTTGAAACTCAGGACTTCCGACATGCTGGCGCCTATTACTCCACCAGCTGTCGTTAATCCAATTCCGGCAGCTCCGAAAATTCCTGCTGCGATCAGCATTCCCTTCGTAAATTTTCTCATCGAACCGCCTCCCCTCTCTTCTTATAAAGCAGCCTGCTGCAAAAATCTGTGATCTTTCTGAACCATTTCGGCACGATTCGAATCGCAACGCTGATCAATCCCAGAACCATAAGAATTCCTACAGCAATCAGCAGACAACCAACTCCAACCGTCATAATTCCGGTTCCTGTCATTGTTGCACAAAGTCCTGCTCCAGCCACAATAGCAGCAATTCCCAAGAGCAGTAAAATCACGCTTCCTATGCCCAATCCAACTATCAGCCAAAATGGCAGCAACAGAATTGCCACCGCAAATGTCAAAATGCCTCCCACAGCACCTTTAACAAACGGAGAAATGAAAACCAGAAAAATCACCGCAAGAATCAATACCGCCTGATTCCCTTTCCTAAAAAAGCGATTTTCTTTTCCCTTTTCTCCTGACTCTCCTGCATACTTTTCCGGCATCTGTCCCTGCTCTTTTGTCCGCGGATCTTCATATCCATGCTCTGTATATTCTCCATACTCATACTGCTCTGCTGACCCTTTCAGATCTGCTTTAATAATAGCAGCAACCTTCTCCGGACTGCCTAGTTCCCGGAGCACCGAGACCTCATTCTCAGGCCCGGCATCGTCAAAATAATTATCATAAAACTCAAGGGCTTCCCGTTTCTCCGTCTCCGGAATATCAGCAAGCAAATTCTCCAGTTCTCTCATAAACTGCGCCCTGTCCATCGTTATATTCCTCCCTCAAACATCCCACTGATCTTGGATGCATAAATTTTCCACTCAGCCTTGTAAAGTTCCAGCTGCGCAGCACCTCTGTCAGTCAGCTTATAATAACGCCGGTTACGTCCTGCATAAGCCATATCATAAACCTCCAGACAATCATCCTTCTGCAGTCTCCTCAGCACCGGATACAAAGTAGACTCCGAAACATCAAGAACTCCACGCACATCCTGCGTGATCTTATATCCGTAAGTCCCCTCTTTCTCCTTAGAAACAACCGCCAGAACAACCGCATCCAGAAGCGCAGCACCTGTATTAAAAACCATATGCACACTCCCTTGTCTTAATTGTATGCCATACATATGCCACCATCCAGGAAACATAACCATTCCTCTCCGCTACATACTATACAGCACAACAATATTGTTTTGTTTACGATATTATATGATGTATAATATCATTTTGTCAATACTATTTAGCAAAAATCAATTATCCTTTATAATTACTCTGAAATAATTCTAAAATAGCTCAATACTCATAACCACAATTTATTGTTAAACAAATATTTCTTCACCCTTTCTCAAATCAATTTTTAGTCAAGCGGATATTCGCAATTGAAGCAGGGGACTTACTTGATTTGGTTAATAATATTTTCCACTTAACAATAGTTCCATTTGCAGTTTCAACATTGTAGCTCTTTAGAAAAAACAGCACGGGAAATATATCTGTCAGGGTGCATTTGCAGGCATCTTAGATCTTCTTAGCCAGTAAAAATCTGCGTTATGGAGAAAAATCGCAACCTGTCTGAGCGAAGTCTGCAACGGAGCGAGTTTTGCATTTTTCTCCATGCTCTTAGCAGATTTTTACTGGCATAGAAGATCTTAGATGCCGAAACCGCACCCTGACAGATATATTTTCCCGCGCATCCCTTTTCAAAAAATTTACAGCAAAGGAAATTTATCAACTATGAATGAAAATACAGTACAGCTCCACCCTGCATTCCTTTCCCGAATGAAAGAAATGCTCGGAAATGAATACTCAGACTTTCTCGCCAGCTTCGACGCTCCACGCACCTACGGTCTCCGTGTAAACACCTCCAAGATCACCTGCGAAGAATTCGAGAAACTGGCTCCATTTTCCATCAGATCAATCCCATGGATCAAAAACGGCTACTTCTACGATGAAGACGTCCGTCCATCCAGATGTCCTTACTACCAGGCCGGTCTCTATTATCTCCAGGAGCCAAGCGCCATGACTCCAGCCTCCCGTATCCCGATCGAACCCGGAGACAGAGTCCTTGACCTCTGCGCAGCCCCGGGCGGAAAGGCAACTGCAGCAGGTGCAGCGCTCAAGGGCCAGGGACTTCTGGTGGCAAATGACATCAGCACTTCCCGCGCCAGAGCCCTACTTCGCAATCTGGAGCTATTCGGCATTCCAAATGTCTTCGTTGCCAATGAGACGCCAGCCAAACTCACCAAATCATTTCCTGAATTCTTTGACAAAATCATTCTGGATGCTCCCTGCTCCGGAGAAGGAATGTTCCGTAAGGAAGAAGCCCTTGCCAAAGACTGGACCCCTGAGAAATCTCAGGAACTTGCAGAGATCCAGAAAGAACTCTCACTCCAGGCAGCAGATATGCTCCGTCCCGGCGGTCTGATGCTCTACTCCACCTGCACATTCGCTCCTATCGAAGATGAACAGACCGTCTCTTATCTTCTGGAAAACCGTCCGGACATGGAACTAATCGAAATGGAAGATTATGAAGGATTCTCTCACGGTGTCCCGGAATGGGGAAACGGAAATCCGGAACTTGCTAAATGTATCCGTATCTTTCCTCATAAGATGAACGGCGAAGGACATTTTCTCGCTCTTTTCCATAAGAAAGGCCAGGCCATTCGCGAAAACTCCTGTCCTCATACAAAACCGGACAAAAACGCATTCCCATTGATTGAAGAATTCCTGAACGAAATTGGTCTGAAAACCCTCGGCGGCAGGCCATTTGACTGGGAACGTGTGGAAATCCGAGGCGACAAAGTATACTATCTGCCTCCGGTTGACCATAACTTCCGTGGAATCACCTTCTTAAGAAACGGCCTCTATCTCGGTGACCTAAAGAAAAATCGCTTCGAACCTTCTCAGCCTTTTGCACTGGCAATCCACAAGGGTGAAGCCGAAGCAGTAATCTCACTTTCTGCTTCTGATGAAAGAATCACCAGATATCTGAAAGGAGAAACCTTAAATATCGAACCGGAGGAAGCAGCTCACAAAAAAGGCTGGCATCTCCTCTGTGCAGATGGATATCCGATCGGTTTCGGCAAACTGGTCAACCAGATTCTTAAAAACAAATATCCGGCAGGGTGGCGCGTATAACACGCGCTTATCCCTTCCGGATATTTGTTTTTTACTTTTTCAATAATATTTCCTTCTGTAACGTAAAAGAATAAATAAACTTCTCTTTCACCTTCATCCCCGTCATACGTTCTAATGCCTCAGCATAATCCTCAAGCTGCACATGATACAGGTCTATCAGTTTCTGCTCCTGTCCTTTTCTCACTCTGTCTGTCTTATAATCCACCAGAATAATCTTTCCATCTTCTATAAAATACGCATCTATGATTCCCTGCACCAATATTGTCTCATCCTGCCAGGAATCATCAATCAATGAAGCACTTCTCTGAATTACAAATGGCTGCTCTCTGTAGAGCTTTTTTTCCATGGCAGCCTTTCGCATCCTCTGTCCCAGTTCAGAATCTACAAATCTCTTAATGTCACAGATACGAATACATTCTATCTCCTGTTCCGTCATCTTCTGGCTTTCCAGAAGCCTCTTTAACTGAAGCTGAAGCTGTTCCTCGCTGTCCGTCTCTGTATAATCCAGGCATTCCATCACTCTGTGATAAGCAGTACCTCTGGCAGCTCCTTTATACTCTTCCTGCTTCTCTGCCATAAATGAAGGAACCGGCGCTTCCTGATCTGTCTCCTGCTGCTCTGCAGACACACTGATATTCTCTTCCAGTTCACTTTCCTCATACCAGCTTCGTTTTTTCAGATCAGAAACACTGACTTTAACCGGAATATCCTCCAGATATTTATAGGGATAAACATATGAAAATCTCTTTTCAATTTCTTCTCTAACGTTCTTATCATATACCTTATTTGCATCCCAGTTCTTCAGGTATTCCTCCTGCATCTGATTTCCTGTCTGAAGAATCACTGCTTTTTCTGTCATCTGCCGGACAGTAACTTTCTTTATGACAAAATCAGAAATATCATCATAAATTCCCGGTTGCTTCTTCATAAGAATTCCATACTCACTCAAAAGTTCACTCATTGCTCTGTGCCTTACAAGTGCCGGCAGTACAAATGCCCAGTAATTTTTTGCCTTCATTCTTGTTCCCAGAGGAAGCAGCTCCTCTTTTTCATCCAGAAAACGTGCCAGAGACAACATCTGTTTGTCCAGCCTGCCCACAGTTCCTGTAAGGATCAGTTTCTCCTTTGCTCTTGTCATGGCAACATAAAGTACTCGCAGTTCTTCTCCAAGACTTTCTTTCAGAAGCTGTCTTCTGATAATCTGCTTATTCAGTGAAGATGCAATTATCCTCTTTTCAGGTACCACTGCATCTGCTCCTATCCCAAGTTCCGGATGAAGCAGCAGTCCTGCATTCATATCCTGAAAATTAAACTGTTTTCCCATACCTGCCACAAATACTACCGGAAATTCCAGTCCTTTACTTTTGTGGATCGTCATGATCTCCACTGCAGTATTTCCTGCACCTGTCAGGTTTACTTCGCCATAGTCCACTTCATATGCCTGTAACTGTTCGATATAACGGACAAAATTAAACAGACCTCTGTAACTGGTTTTCTCATAGTCCATGGCTTTTTCCACAAGCATAGTCAGATTTGCGAAACGCTGCGCTCCTCCCGGAAGTGCTCTGGCATAGTTTCCATATCCAGTTTCTTTCAGTACATAAAGAATCAGTTCATGTACCGGCGTATATGCCGCCATATTTCTAACCTTTTCCAGAAGCTGCAGAAATCCCTTCAGCTTTGCTCCTAACTCCATCCCTGAATCTGACAGATCAGATTTTACATATGCGGTCACACTCTCATAAAGCAGCCCCTTCGGATACTGAATCCTGAGCTCTGCCAGTTCCTGTGAAGTACATCCCACGATTGGTGAACGAAGCACTCCCATAAGCGGTATATCCTGTAATGGATTATCGCATACCTTCAGATAATTCAGCACCGTAACGATTTCAAGTGCCGAAAAATATCCAGTCCTGGACGTACAATACACTGGAATGTCCTGGGATGCCAGCACTTCTCTGAAAGTTTCCGCCCAGCCATAAGCAGTACGAAGCAAGATCACAATATCCCCGTACTCTACCGGTCTGTACTCTTTTGTTTCTTTATCTACGATCTGCTCTTTTCCTACGATTTCCTGGATTCTCTGAGCGATAGCCAGCGCTTCCAGTTCCTGCGCATTCTGGTTTTCCAGTTCTTTCTGACTATTCTGCGTATCTGAATCTTCATAGTTCTGCATATCAGCCAGTTCCTCTCCGTCTTTCTCGACCAGAAGTACCTCTGTTTTTGTAAATTCCTCTGACTCTCCTTCCGGAAAAGAAGCCCCCGGATAAAGGGCAGCATCCTTATCATAAGTAATGCCTCCCAGATCTTCTCCCATGATCTGCCGGAAAATAAAATTGACGCTCTCCAGAACCTGTGCCCGGCTTCTGAAATTTTTATGCAGATCAATCCTTTGTTCCTGCGCCTCCACAGTAGAGTAACTCTTATACTTCTCCATAAAAAGTTCCGGCCGTGCCAGACGGAAACGATAAATGCTCTGTTTTACATCTCCTACCATAAAGATATTTTTCTTCTGGTTGATCCAGCCTGACACTGCAGTTGTGAGAAGTTCCTGTACATAATTGCTATCCTGATATTCATCCACAAGAACCTCATCATATTTCGCAGAGAGTTCCCGCGCTGCCTGAGACATATGAACTTTCTCCCCGTCTTTTGTCATCAGGATCTGCAGGGCAAAATGCTCCATATCCGTAAAATCAAGAATATTTTTCTCCCTTTTTGCTTCTCCAAATTGTTTTATAAATTGATTTGTAAGCTCAGTCAGCATTTCCACAGGCTCTCTGATATATCTGATCACTTCCAGAATCTCTGTCTCCGTACTCTGGAAATATCTTTGTCCCAGTTCTTTAAGTATTCCCTTCTCTTCTTCTCTGAGATCTTTTACCCTTTGTTTTTTTTGCTCGTCTACCTCCGGAGCTTTCTTTGTACTGAGTCTTGCAAATGCAGGTTTCATCAGGGCTTTTACTGTCCCGTCATAGTCTTTTTTCCCTGCCAGTTCTTTTAAACTTCTTACAAACAGCAGATCACTGTTCAGTGCATCCTCATACAAGTATGGGCCGTCAGCCTCCACGCAGACATTTCTTGCCTCCTGTATCAGAAGTTCTGCTTCCTGCAGTTCGTCCGTTACTGCAGCCCAGAGCATTTTCATCCACTCTGTATTTCTTAATTCTTCCAGGGACTCAATTTTATAATCCGTGAGACATTCCCTGAGCCATTCTTCAGGAAACGGATTACTCATTGCCATTTCATATAATTTCTGTACCAGCTCTCCCAGATTTTCATCTGACTTTCCTGTTGCAAAGCATTCCACAAATTTCCGAAACTTTTCATCCTTCTGCGCATAATGCTCCTCAAGCAATGTTTTCACAACATCCCCCCTGAGAAGTTTCAACTCTCCTTCATCTGCTGTCCGATATCCGGGATCCAGTCCGATCAGATGAAAATAATTTCGGATAATATATGCACAGAAACCATCAATAGTTGTGATCTGCGCTGTGTGAAGCAGTGTAATCTGACGCTGAAGATGTTCATTATCCGGTTCCTCATAAAGCGCTTTTTCTATAGCAGCCGAAATCCTCTCTTTCATCTCACCTGCCGCAGCCCTTGTAAATGTCATGATCAGAAGTCTGTCAATATCTACCGGATGAGATTTATCTGTGATCTTGCTCAAAATTCTCTCTACAAGTACTGCTGTTTTACCAGATCCGGCAGCTGCACTGACCAGGATATTCCTGTCCCGCAGCCGGATAACCTCCTGCTGCTCTTTTGTCCATTGTACGCCCATCTTACTCTGCCTCCCTGTCAAATGCTTTCCATAATTCCTCATCAGAGAAATTTTTCAGTCTGCGAAAATCATATCCTGACAACTTACGATCAAACCCGCACACTGTAATATAAGGACAATAGGTACATGCATCCTTTTTTCCCAGTTCATAAGGAGACACCTGTGCATCCCCTTCCAGAATTGAACTTCTTATTTTCTCAATCTTTGTCCGTACATATCGTCCCAGCACTGTAAATTGCGTTTTATCCGCAACAGAAGAATTTTTTCGGAAGCTTCCGTCTTTGTTAAACGCAACCGGAATTGAGCCCAGACTGTTATCTATTCTGCGTACAAGTTCCGCATCCGCCTGCACCAGGCCGTTCATTTTCAGTTCTTTCATCAGTCCTGCACTGACCGCTTCTACATCCGCATCTATCTTCTCCTGAATCATGGGATCCTTTATATTATAATAAAATACACCCGCCGGAATGATCTCCTTATCCGGGTATTTCTTCTGTTCCACACGCAGTGCACCGTCCAGATAGATCATCAGCTGAAGCTGCAGACCATGATACAGATATACCAGATCAAAGGATGTATTGCCAGTTTTGTAATCAATGACTTTTACATACACTTTATTCTGATCCTCCATAATATCTACACGATCGATTCTTCCACCTCCAAAAGTCACTTCAAAGCCTTCCGGCTGAAATTCTCCCTGTTCCAGCTGTTTCTGAAGCGCCCATACGGTCCTGCGCAGAATTCTTCTGGTACGCTCGATCATATATTCATTTCTGGCACTGCTTTTAAGAACTGTATTTCCATAATCAGCTACAATATTATCCAGACACTGGTCCGCAATTTGATTTCGCTCCTGTTCTGTGAGTTCCGTCCACTTCAGTCCTCTTTTTCGTACTTCTTCTGCAAAGCTTTCCAGCGCTTCATGCATAACATTTCCCATATCCATAGCTTTGAACTCATATTCCACACGTTCTGTAAGTTTCATACCATATTGCAGGAAATGCGCAAATGCACACGCAGCAAAACGTTCCAGCCTTGTAGCACTATAAGGTGATATTTCCCCATACAGCGCCTTTGCCACACTTTGGCTGATGATGTCCTTAGGTTTTCCCGCAAAGGCTGACTGTACCAGTTTTTGTACTCTGCTTCGGTACTCCGGATTTCGCAGATACCAGCTGTAAAGCTCTCCGAACATTGCATCTGTCTGATTCATAACATCATAGTCTTTCTCTGTTTCTTCTGCAAGCTTCTCAAGAAACAGATCAATCCCTGTCTCCGGATTCTCCGGATAACAATTGGCTTCATTCTCTATTTCGAAATCACTTTTGTCAGCCCTTTTAATGTCCAGATTCGGATACATTCCACGTATACTTCCAATCAGATACGCCGGACTGATTCCTTCGCCTTTTGCATTGGTATCACTAAATGAAAGAATCAGCTGTTCTCTCGGTTTCGTCATATTCAGATACAGATAAAACCGCTGCATATTCATCAGCTCTTTAGGACCGGGCGCCAGTTCTACCCCCTGATCCTTAAAGAAGTCTCTGTCCAGTTCTGATAAAATACCACCGTTCTGTGTACTTTTGGGAATGTTTCCCTCGTTTACACCTACAAAGAATAAAGCTTTAATATCCTTTAATCTGGATCGCTCCATATCTCCCACCATTACCTGATCAATGCTTGGCGGAATCAACGCTACTTTTGCCTGAGAAAGTCCTGTCTCCAGAAGCTGGCGAAATTCCTGCCTGCTTACCGTTTCATTTCCAAGAATCTCAACCATCTTATCCAGCAGATCCATTACAATGCCGTAAATCTGACTGTATTCTTTTTCCATAGCTTTATCACCGGCATCTTTAAACTTCTGCTCCTGCTTTTTCAGCTTTTTCCAGACATTGCTTTTCAGAATAAATTCATAAAGAATACGGCAGTACTCTTCCACAGTTTTCTTTCCTGCGCAGAATCCTTCCGCAAGTCCCTTTACCTCTTCTGCAAAAATTTCTCTGATCTCATTCAGTTCCTGAATCTGATCTGCTTCCATTCCCCTGTACACACGAACCCACTTCCCGGACCACTTCTTATATCCACGGATTCCGAGAGCAAGTACATAATTCTCCAGCTTGTCCGCCTGTTCTCTGCTAACTTCTGACATTCCACATCTCAGATACCGAAATACACTTTCATAAGGGAATCCCTGCACTGCCATTTCCATAGCTGCCCGAAGGTATTCTACAAAAGGATTCATAAGCACAGAATGCTTCTCATCAATAAAATATGGGATACCAGCTTCCTCAAACACCTGAGATGCAAGTCTTGCATATTCCTCCAGATTTCCTGTTATCACTGCAATTTCTCCATAACGATATCCACAGGTACGCACAAGTTGGGCCATTCTTCTGGCAGCTTCACGCATTTCTTCCAGAGGAGATGCTGCCGCAAAAATCTGAATTTCATTTTGCTTTTCCTGATACACTGCTTTCCTGTATCGGAAAATATGCTTTTCCAGAAACTGCAGCGCAGGCGCCTGTGCAAATCGTGACTGCCCTGATGTTTTCAGATAAACCGGATCTTCCAGATCATTTGTCAGATCTGCAAGAGTTCGGATCATTTTCCTGCTCATATAGAAAAGATGATGTGGTTTTCCTGGAACAAATGCATTCTCTTTTTCATCCATTGTCACAGTCACACATACTTTGTCTGAAATAATCAGCAGTTCACGGATCACATTCACCTGAATCGGAGTAAATCCCGTAAATCCGTCAAACAGGAATTCCGCACCTTTCAGTTTCTCAGAAAACGGAAGCTGCTTAAGCAGGACATCCATCACCTCTTCACCGGTCATATAATGTCCTTTCAGAAAATCCTTAAAAGACTGATAAAGAACTCCCACATCCTTCAGCTTCATTTCAAGCAAAGCCTGATCCTTTGCTTTCTCTTTCATTTCTTCCAGATCATCTTCTCTGATATCATACTGCATAAATTCAGATACCAGAGATTTTACTTCATCCAGATATCCAGGCTTATTCATCTGGCTTCCAAGATAGTCCAGTTCTTTTCTGTGCTGCTGCACCATTTTCTGCAGCACCATACTCTTTCCTGTATCTTCCAGAACTTTCCTGTTGTCACCACCAGTTTCCTCAAACACACGGTATGCAAGACGCTCAAAGCTCAAAATGTCTATATTCAGAATTCCTTTTCCCGGATGCATTTCTACCAGTGTCTTTTGTGTCTGCATAGTAAACTGTTCAGGTACGATTACATAATAGTTCTTCTCCGGGTGTTTTAGAGAGTCCTGTATGATTCTTTTGTATGCATAATATGATTTTCCGGCGCCTGAGCTGCCGATTATAAACTGTAATGACATATTATCAGATGTTATCCTTTCTATAAAATATAACCTGTCGTCCTCGGTTCTGACTGAAACATATTTTTTGTAATCCGTTTCGCAGTTGATGCAGAACTTCTGTCTGATCAGGCTAAATTCTCATACCCAAAAGTATAACATAAATTATCATAAATTTGATTAGCCAATAATAAAATATACAAAACAAACCAGGAGGCGCGCGTACCATGAGTTCCAAAACCAAGATCATTGTCTTACATATGAAGGAAGTAGTCTACACGGCTATTTTCCTTCTTCTTGCCATTATTCTGGCTGTTGTACTATTTTTTATGTTTGGACACGGTCAGAAAAAGGATACTGCGGCAGATAACGGAAGCCGGTATAAGCCGGGAATCTACACTTCTTCTATTGAATTGAATGACAATACTTTTGATCTGGAAGTAACGGTTGATTCAGATAAGATCAAATCTATCCGTCTGGTAAATTTAAGTGAAAGCACCTCCGCCATGTTTCCTCTCATGGAACCGGCCCTGGAATCTCTTGCCAGTCAGATCTACTCCACACAGTCACTGGATAACATCCAATATTCCGATGACCAGAAATATACTTCCATGGTCCTGCTCAATGCCATCGAGTCAGCACTAAAAAAAGCGGAGAACTCATAATCAGTTCTCCGCTTTTTTGTATTTGTCTTCTGAGTATTTAACAGGCTGTCTAGTCAATTACTTCACTGACATCTGATCTAACTGCTCCAGCCACACTTTCGCACTTGCATCACTTGGCATTCTCAGGTCGCCTCTCGGTGAAACCGCAACACTTCCCACTTTCGGACCATCAGGCAGACAGGAACGTTTAAACTGTTGTGCAAAGAATCTCCAGTAGAAAGTTCTCAGCCATTTAAAGATCGTCTCTTTATCATAAATACCTTCAAAGGTCTCACATGCCAGTCTGTAAATTTTCTCCGGTTCAAATCCTGCACGAAGCATATAATACAGATAGAAGTCATGCAGTTCATACGGACCAACAAGATCCTCTGTCTTCTGTGCGATCTTACCATCCTTAGGTGGCAGAAGTTCCGGACTTACCGGTGTATCCAGAATATCAAGAAGAACCTCTGTTAGCTTCTCATCTCCGCAGGTATCTGCATAATAACGAACCAGATGACGGACCAGAGTCTTCGGTACTGATGCATTCACACCATACATGGACATATGGTCACCATTATAGGTTGCCCATCCAAGCGCCAGTTCTGACAAATCTCCTGTTCCTACCAGAATAGAACCATCCTGGTTTGCACTGTCCATGAGAATTTGTGTTCTCTCTCTTGCCTGGCTGTTTTCATAAGTCACATCATGCACTTCCGGATCATGATTAATATCTCTGAAATGTACATTAACTGCTGCTTTAATATTAATCTCACTTAAAGTCGCACCCAGACACTCACTTAATTTGCAGGCATTCTGGTAAGTTCTGTCAGTAGTTCCAAAACACGGCATTGTAATACAGTGGATATCTTTTCTGTCTGCCCCGGACAGGTCAAACGCTCTTGCGATAACAAGAAGCGCCAGTGTAGAATCAAGTCCACCGGAAAGTCCTACTGTCGCTTTATGACAATGAATATGATCCATACGCTTCTTAAGTCCCATTGCCTGGATATTCAGAATCTCATCACAGCGCATATCTCTTTCTTCTTTTCTGGATGGTACAAAAGGATACTGGGCATATTTTCTGGTTAACTTAGTCTCTTCTATGTTCAGATGGAAGCGAACTTTCAGATGATCACTGTCATCTGTCGGCTGATAGGTCGTCAGTCTTCTTCTCTCATCATTAAGTCTCTGTACATCGATCTCGCTGCATACAATACCATTCTGAAAACGTTTTCCCTCTGCAAGGATCATACCATTCTCAGCAATCATATTCTGTCCGCCAAACACAAGATCCTGTGTGGACTCTCCCTCACCGGCATTTGCATAAACATATCCGCACACAAGGCGTGCAGACTGTCCGGAAACAAGATTTCTGCGATAGCTGTCCTTACCGACCATCTCATTACTTGCAGAGAGGTTCACGATCAGGTTTGCTCCTGCCTGTGCATGAAGAACGCTTGGCGGTAATGTCACCCACAGATCCTCACAAATCTCGGCTGCAGCCACAAGTTCCGGTTCCTCTTCGCATACAAAAAGGAGATCACTTCCAAACGGAACTCTTTTTCCCTCAATATCCATATATTCCAGGCAGCCAAGTCCTGATGCAAAATGACGCTGCTCATAAAACTCTCCATAATTCGGAAGATACGTTTTCGGCACAAATCCTATAATCTCTCCTCTGTTCAGAACTGCTGCTACATTATACAGTTTTCCATGATTTCTAAGCGGCGCACCTACAAAAATCAGTGCATCCACGTCTGTTGTCTCTTTTGCAATCTTCAGCAGAGTCTCCCACGCACTGTCCAGAAGTCTTCTCTGCAGAAACAAATCCTGGCAGGTATAACCTGTGATACAAAGTTCCGGAAAAACCATAACTTTGACATGCTCTTTTTCCATCTCATGGATAAGTCTGATGATTTCATTTCCGTTTGCATTACAATCCGCAACTGTGATATATGGTGTTGCGGCTGCTGTTTTGATATAACCGTGTCTCATTTTCTACCCCTTTTTATTTACACTTACGCAGAATTTCTTTCAGTTCTTCTACAGTAAACTCATAATTATGATTACAGAAATGACAGTTCATCTCAATCGGCTTGCCTTCCTGGATCATCTCGTTAAGCTCTTTTCTTCCAATACTGATCAGGGCTTTCTCTACTCTTTCTCTGCTGCAGTTGCAGTAGAACTCCGTAGGAATCTTCTCATTAATCTCCATATCAAAACCGTCCAGTACTTTCTCCAGAAGACTTTCCGGAGTATGCCCTTCTTCCAGAAGGCTGGTAACAGAAGTGATCTTTTGTACATTCTCTTCCAGTTTCGCGATCGTACTCTCTTCTGCAAAAGGCATCAGCTGTACAATAAATCCCCCAGCCTGACGTACTGTATTGTCCTTATTCATAAGCACTCCCAGACCAACAGCTGATGGAACCTGCTCACTTGTTGCAAAATAATACGTAAGATCTTCTGCTATTTCACTGGTCTGCAGTGCAACCTGTCCTACATATGGCTCTTTTAAGCCCATGTCCTTAATTACATTCATAAATCCAACACCGACAGCGCCCGCAACATCCAGTTTACCTTTGCTGTTTGCCGGGATACATACATTAGGATTACCTACATATCCCTTTACACGTCCTTTGGAATCTGCTGTTACAGTGATTCCCTCCAGCGGACCGCCAGCTTTGATCTGAAGTGTAAGGATATCCTTGTCCCCCTTCATCATTGTGCCCATCATGGCACCTGCTGTAAGCAAACGTCCAAGTGCTGCTGTTGCAACCGGACTTGTGTTGTGATCCTTTCTTGCTTCTTCTACAGTTTCTGTAGTTACTGCTGCAAAAGCACGAATCTGGTCATTTGCAGCAATCGCTCTTATGATATAATCATTCATTCGTTTCATCTACCTCTCTGTTCATCTATTCTAAACTTCTGCGTGCTCTGTACGTTCCGGGATTCTTCCGTGATACTCATTCTCCGCACTCTTACCATGCTCTTTTGCAATAAAAGTCAGACGTTCACAGTTCTCATCTCCCTGCTTATGTGTATATGCATCATAAATAGCAACCAGCTCCATCCCTGCTTTCCTGATCATGCTTTTGATCGTTTCTATTGAATAGGCACGCTGCACATGCTCCTCTTCACATTTCTCATACAACCCATCTTCTCTCGGAAGAAAAAGTGCCAGCTCATACACATTCAGATTATTCTCCTGATCATAACTATTCTCCCAGATAAAGCTTCCGTCTTCTCTGTCTTCTGCAATGGTCGTATCCCCAATCACATCGCGGTATTTATGAATCGTATTCATATCAAAGATAAAAAGTCCGCCCGGATCCAGATAATTATTTACCAGTGCAAAAAGATACTCCAGATCTTCCTCATCTGTCAGATAATTCATACTGTCACAGACGCTGACCACCGCACGAACTGTACCATAAAGTTCAAAATCCTGCATATCCTGCAATAAGTACAGAATATCATGTCCGGATTCTGCCCTTTTCTCCATGGCCTCCGCAAGCATTTCCTCTGAATTGTCAATTCCGATCATATCGTATCCGGCATCTGCAAGCATCTCTGTCACAGTTCCTGTACCACATCCAAGTTCCAGCACCAGACCATCTTTGACCTCATTCTCTCCCAGTGTCTGTATAATATAGTCTGCCCATTCACGATAATTTACATTATCCATAAAACTATCATAAACACTGGCAAATCTTCCATATGATTCCATTTCTTATTCCTCATGATTTCTATATGACTGATATTTTTCGACCAGTTATATTCTTCATTTTTCCTTTGCTGTTGTCTTGCAAATCAATGTATATTGTACCATAAACCCTGTCAGCATGTAAACTGAAAAAGACGGCCGCCATTATAGCAGCCGTCTTTATTGTCACTGTTCACTCCGCGCTCAGCAATACACTTTGCAATACGTCCAGTGCCAATCAGCACTCTGGTCTAATTACTGATTTTTAGGCATATATCTTACATACGCCGGTTCGCCATGATAATAATAATCTGTTCCGTTCTCATCGTAAACATCCTCACCATTAGCGAAATCGTAAGTATTTCCGTCATCGTCACACCATGTTCCGTCACCGTTTGGATAAATTACCAGCGGCTGTCCGTCAGAGTTTCTGTAGATAGTTCTTGTCTGATCTGTATCATAGTCCGGATCATCTGTTCCAACCGGTGTTCCGTCTGCATAGTATCCATTGGAAGAACCATCGTCATAATCATAAGATCCGTCGCTGCTTCCGTCTGATGAATAGCTTCCATCTGATGAGCTGTCACTGTAAGAGCTGTCTGTAGACGCAGATCCGTCTGTTGAACTATCTGTTGATGTTCCATCAGAAGCTGCTGGGTCTGTTGTTCCGGTTGTACCAGTTGCAGATGTACCAGTACTTCCGGCAGATCCTGTTGCTGCAGCTTTCAGTACAGAGTCACCGGAGATAGTGAAAGAATCAACAGCAGATTTCACGCCTGCCAGTGCATCGTCTGTCTTTACAGAACCTGCCACACTGTAAAACTCAGTTGTATTATCTGTGAAATATTTATTTACAACGTATTTATAATCACTCTTATCAGTCAGATAATGAACTGTGTAGCTGTATACATTTACACCGCTGACTTCTTCTGATTTGTAATCCTGGATTTCAAAGTCTGTACCCTCTACCAGATTATCAGCTTTTACAAGTGCAGAAGCTGTATCCTGAGAACTTGGGATAATTGCTACAGACATATCCTCATCACCTGAACCATGCAGAATGAGAAGTTTGCCCTGTTTCGGTGATTCAAAGCTTAACATTTCATCAGAATCAGATTTATTTGCCCATGTTGCATCCGGAAGCTTGATGGATACTGCTTTATTCTTAGATGTATAAGTAGTATTCTGTGCATTCGCCGGTGCCGGTGTTGGTGTTGCTTTCGGCGCCTTAGTCGGTTCCGGTGTTGGTGTCACCTGTACTACGCTGGAATCTTCATCTTTATTACCACCAAAAAAGTTGCATGCAGTCATAGAAGTAGATAATACAACTGTTGCAGCTAATAACATTAGTACTTTTTTATTTTTCATAATATCCTCCTTAGAATAGATATAATCTTCAAGCAATAACTATATTTTACAATTTTATTACATGGATGTCAATGTTGATTCCCTCACCGAGTATGAAATAACTGTGAATTAAGTTGTTCTTTTACACTGCACCCAATTTTCTGCCTAATCATAGCACGCAGCATTTTTCACCTGTAACTTATGGATTACCTTCCTGTATTGCCTGACTGTTTTTTAATATTTTTGTAATATTTTCATCCATATCCTGCCTTATTTTTCAACCTCATACATATGCAGTTCATGAAGTGCTCGAGTCGCTGCAATGTATCTTGCCTGGCGTGTCAGCGGACTCTGATCTTCCCGTGGAAATACGGCAAACACCTGGTCAAATTCCAGTCCTTTTGCCAGATAGAAAGTTGTAACTGTCAGACCTTTTTTAAAACTTGTGCTGTTTCTGTCCAGATAAGACAGGCGCTCTTTTACGTCGAACCCCTTTTCTTTCAGAAGGTCTTTCAGAATGAGCCACATTCTTTCTGCCTCTTTCTCTGTGCGAAGAACAACTGCCGCAGTCTCATATTCCTCTTCCCCAAGTTTCAGCACATCTGTAATCTTCTGTGCGGCTTTCTCCACATCCGCAAATGTTTTCTCCTCCACTGGTACTCCATGGCGCTCAAAGAGTTCCATATCTTCAATCCCTGCCAGCTTATTTGCATAAGATGCGATTTCTATGGTATTGCGGTAACTCTTATTCATAATGATCTTATGAATATCCCGTCCAAAAATCTTCGGCAGGAACGTCAACACATCCTGCTGTTTATCATCCATGGTCTGCGCCCGGTCACCCAGGATTGTCATTCGGCAGGAGAAAATTCTCTGAATGATCTCATACTGAAGTCTGGAATAATCCTGCATTTCATCAACTACCAGATGCTTGATATTGCTTCGACCCTGCTGGCTCTGCAGACGATATTTCAGGTAAAGTACAGGATATACATCCTCATATTTCAGTTTTCTCTTCTCATAGGAAGCACGCGGAAGTCCTTTGTATCCATTCTCTTTCAGAAACTGGCTGTAGATCACATAGAAATCTCTGGTCACATACAGCTTCATAAATTTCTCACGGATCAGGTCTTTCTCATCATCTGCCAGATCACGGTCGCGCAGAGTCTCTACCTCATCAATGAAATAGTCTGCAACTGCATCCATTCTGGACAGAAGAGGAAAATCCTGGAATTTAAAATAGAACAGCTCAATAATTTCAGCCTCAGTTTTCACAAATCCCTTATATTCCACATCCCTGAAATTCATCAGGCGGTCTTCCAGTTCTACGATATAGCGTTCCATAAGATTAATAAATTCCATAGACTGCTTTTCCTCTGCCAGAGAAACTTTGTGTGGAAAACGAATTCTGCGTTCGATCTCGTCATAGCGATCCTCGCAGTCAGAAACCGTATCTCGCAACTGTTTGTAAGCAAAAAGATCGAAACTCATTTCCTTGATATTCTCTTCTCCCAGCTCCGGCAGGATATGTGAAATATAATCAGAAAATACACCGTTGGGTGACAGGATCAGAATATTTGAGGATTTCAGATTCTGTCTGTCATGATAGAGAAGATAAGCAATTCTGTGAAGCGCTACGGAAGTCTTTCCGCTTCCTGCTGCTCCCTGTATCACCATAATCCTGTCTTTCGTATTTCGGATGATGGCATTCTGTTCTTTCTGGATAGTACGGATGATGTTCTTAAGCTGAACTTCTCCATTACTTCCAAGCTCTGCTTTCAGAATCTCGTCGTCGATTTTTACATCACTCTCAAATTCATAGACCATTTTTCCATTGCGGATCTTGTACTGCCATTTGGAAGCAACTTCGCCATGTATCTCGCCCATCGGTGCTTCATAGGAAGCCGGTCCCTTATCATAATCATAGAACAGACCACTCACCGGAGCTCGCCAGTCATATACCAGCGGAATATGCCCTGCTTTCTCCGCAAAGTTTCCAATTCCAATATAAAAAATCTCAGGCTCGTCCTCACCCTCATAAATGAAGTCAACTCTTCCAAAGAACGGAGAATCCACCATTCTGCGGAATCTCTGTTTCAGGATCAGCTGTTCTTCATTTGCAGAAATCTGGCGAAACAATGCCTGCTGGTTATCGTAATTCTCATAGCCATACTGGTCCATCTCTGTATAATTCTCCCAGTAATACTCATGCATTCCCTCGACTTCTTTCTGTCCTTCCACAAGAGACAGGCTGATTTCTGCGATTCGTTCTTTTAATTTTTCCAATACATAATTGAGATATTCTCTGCCGTTTTTCTTATCTGTCATATCGTTCGTATCCTTTGATATTCTGTAACCGTTCAATACTTTCCGGAATAATAACCAGATAAACAGTTACTGATATTCTTCAATTATTGTTATCGTTTTCTGTTATTTTTATGATGAAAATTATCATTTTTACATAAGATAGTTTCTAATTATAACATATCAGAACCTGACAGAAAAGATGTAAAACTCGAAAAAATCCCCCGGACAGTTTTTGAATAATTCAATACTGCCGGAGGATTTTATTTATAGCATAGTCAGGCGGATATTTGCACTCAACTTCGCTACATAACTCTACACCAAATAATTGCTTTGTCGCTGATTTGATTACATTTATGCAGTGGCTTTATTTTCAAACTGACTGTTATACAGATCAGCATAGAAACCTTTCTTCGCAAGAAGTTCTTTATGATTTCCCTGCTCAATAATATCGCCGTCTTTCATAACCAGGATCAGATCTGCATCCTTAATTGTAGACAATCTGTGCGCGATAACAAAACTTGTTCTGCCTTTCATCAGGTTATCCATAGCCTTCTGGATCTGCATCTCTGTTCTGGTATCGACAGAAGATGTCGCCTCATCCAGGATCAGGATCTTATTGTCCGCAAGGATTGCTCTGGCAATAGTCAGAAGCTGTTTCTGTCCCTGAGAAATGTTGCTGGTCTCTTCATCCAGAATCATATTATAACCGCCCGGCTGCTGCATGATAAAGTTGTGTACATGAGCTGCCTTGGCTGCTGCAATTACTTCTTCATCTGTTGCATCCAGACGTCCGTAACGGATATTTTCCATGATAGTTCCTGAGAATAACCAGGTATCCTGAAGTACCATTCCAAACATTTCACGAAGATTGCTTCTGTTGAAATCCTTAATATCATAGCCGTCTACTTTGATGGTACCACCATTAAGATCATAGAATCTCATAAGCAGTTTTACCATAGTCGTCTTTCCTGCACCGGTAGGACCTACAATAGCGATCTTCTGACCATCTTTAACATCAGCAGAGAAGTCATTGATGATGATCTTATCCGGGTTGTAGCCGAATTTTACATGCTCAAACTGCACATCACCTGTAAGCTTCTCGATGTCTGCGGGACTTGTTTCATTCTGGCTCTCTTCCGGCTCCTCCAGGAATTCAAATACTCGTTCGGAAGCTGCTGCTGAGG
>CAJLTE010000046.1 GCA_905209435.1 uncultured Blautia sp.
TTGGATATTTCCTCAGGTTTTAATTGCATGTTTCCATTCCATCCTTTTATATTCTTTTATTTTTATACGACCATTTCATTCAGTTTCTTGGAAATACCGGAAATACGGCTCTGTACAGTACCGTCGAGCTGCACGCCCTCCAGTTCCACGCGAAGTCCGCCAAGTACGGATGCATCGGTCTTCTGGACCAGATACACTTTCTTTCCGCTTATCTTCTCAAGCTTCGCTTTCAGAGCTTCCATCTGAGTTTCACTGAGCTTCACTGCACTTGTTACTACTGCTTCCGCAATTCCATGTGCACTGTTGTAGCGTCGGATAAACTCTTCGCAGCATCCGGCAAATTCTCTCAGAATCTTACGCTCACACAATAATTTCATAAAATTCACCAGATATCTCTCTGCCTGCTGTCCAAAAGCCTCTTCGATCATCTTGAGTCTCTCTTCTTCAGGGATTGCCGGTTCTCCCAGCAATTTCAGATATTCCGGATTCTCTCGAAAAATCTGTCTGATCGCGATCATCTGCTCCATGATCTGTCCATCGAGCTTTTCTTCAGCGGCAAGGTCATACAGACTTCCGCCGTAAACTCTGGCAGTTTTTGTCATGATGCCTCACCTACATTCTCAATAAACTCATCAATCAGTTTTGCATGATCCTCTTCACTAATTTCGCGCTCGATCACTTTTCCGGCAATCTCAACAGCCATACCGCCGATTTCTCCCTTGATCTCGTTGACTGCCTTACGTTTCTCCTGGGCAATGTCTTTCTCTGCCTTCTCTTTCATGGCAGTTACCTGACTGGAAGCCTCCTTAAGCATCTCTTCACTCTGGATAGCGGCTGTTTTCTGAGCTGTCATCACAATGTCATTTGCCCTATTCTTGGCTTCCTGCATATTCTTTTCATATTCTGCCTTCATTGCCTGAGCTTCTTCCTTTGCCTTCACTGCATCCTGGATCTGGGCATCCGCTTTCGCTTTGCGCTTTTCCAGCATCTCATTGATGGGCTTGAAGAGGAAACGTTTGATCAGATATACCTGAATAAAAAGGTTGCAAATCGTCGCTATAAAATTCCACGGCACAATTCCAACTAATTCCTGTACCTGCATGTTTGTAACCTCCTGTCTATACTTATGTGGATCATTCTACGGCTGCCGCCGGGATCATCCACAAGTTCCATATCGATGCCGCTTAATCTTTGATGTCCGGCATCTTAGCTGTTTTTTGTCAGCTCAGGAAGTTCATGAACATACCAGGTGCAACGAAGATAAGTAACAGACCGGTAACGAAACCGTAAATACCGGTTGTCTCTGCGATCGCACATCCAAGAAGCATGGTAGAAGTTACATCGCCTTTACACTCAGGCTGACGTCCGATTGCTTCCAGTGCTTTAGCTACTGCATTACCTTCACCAATACCAGGGCCGATACCTGCGATAAGTGAACATCCTGCTCCAATTGCACAACCTGCTAATGCGATACCTTTTGCCAGTAACTGAAAATCCATAGTAAAACCCTCCTGTTAAATAATAATCTGCAGCTTTTTCCCCTTTACTGCGGTATTAGTTTTTTCTGCTGTATTTCAGCAATCTTTCGGTTACCACCGCTGCCATTTCGCTCCGGCAGTAATACGGCCATAACCATGATCAGCGGAAATCCCCTTTGTATCTTCCGCTAAGTTTCTGCTACTCTTCTGCTGCGTTTGCAATATACATTACTGTCAGCATACAGAAAATAAACGCCTGCATAATTCCTGAGAACCAGTCAAAATAGACCGAAAGGATTGCAGGTACACCGACATCAAGAATCGGTATCTGTGACAGTACATCTCCCACTAAACCAGGGATCAGTCCCAGAAGTGCGGAACTTGCAACTGCCAGTGCTCCATAAATAAGACCATTGATTACTACACCGGAAAGGATATTTCCAAAGTGACGACACGCCATACTGACGGGTGTAGCCAGTTCAGAAAGAATATTAAACGGTGTCATAACCGGGATCGGGGTTGTAAATCCTTTGAGATAGCCGCCGAATCCGCTAGTCTTGATCTTCTGCGCTGTGATCATAATGAAGACCACAACAGCCCATGCTGCCTCAGTTGAAAGGTCTGCTGTCGGGCTTCGAAGTCCCACAAGACTGATCAGGTTGGAAACCACACTTGTTGCAAAAAGTGCTGCAACAAATGGTATCATGTGTCTGAATTTCTCACCCATATTTCCGATTACAAAGCTGTTGGCTTTCTCTACAATAAGCTCTGCCACTGCCTGGCGCTTGGAAATATTCTCTTCTTTCAGATCGTGGGTAAGCCAGATACATAATCCTGTGATCAGAATCATAACCAGCCAGCTTATCACCATAGTTTCACTGATTCTCAATGGCCCAAGAAAAGGCACATCGATCGGCAATGTAAAGAATATCCTTGCCCCGGTAATATCCAACTCCATACTCTTTATTCACCTCCTGTCTTTACCGGTACTGTTTTCCGGTTTGATGAAACAGATATTTGTAATCTGCTGTTACTTCTTAGTATGAAAAATCCCTGCAATTTTAATTCCTGTTCCAGGAAATAAAAGAGGAACAATTCCAGCTACGAAATGAAAGCATGGAGCAACGATCGCGATGATCACCCAGAGCATCTGAAGCATCATTCTCTGTGAATAACTTGCTTTAATCTTCATTCTTGCAGTATCTTCATCTGTTGCCGCAGCTGCTTTCTGCACTGCTAATCCCATAAAAAAGAAATTAAGGACTGCCACACATCCTCCAAGCGCCCCGCCGAGAAATACCGTATAATCAAGCGGTACTTTCTGAGGCATAAAAGCATGCAGCACTCCAAATACAATCCACATTAATATTAGCCCGATGCCTGTGATCATGGCTACTCTCTCTGTTTCCTTCTTTACGGCCGGCTGAATGTTCTCCATCATACTGCTCATATAAATCTCCTTTCTATTTCTACGTATCATTTTACATATTGTTCCACGCATTTCTTCTGTAAAATACATTTCTCTGAGATCACCTTTTTTTCCTGTTCACTCTTGAGTCCAATAATACATTTATAATTTCTCATCTGCATTTTTTACTATATACATCTGTTCTCGTCATACGTGTCTGTTAAACGATACTTTGTTTTTCTTCTTTCTGTTCTCTTTCTTCTGCTGTCTGTTAATAGAAAGATAAAATTTATATGCCACCGTTGCGGAGCCTCCAAGCCCAAAGAAAAAACCGGGGATATAGATCCAGCCCCCGACTCCAGTCTTGGAAACAATGAACCAGCAGGCTGCCAGGCACAATAAAGTAGGTGTTATGAGAGACAGACCAAGCTGCGATAACATGGTGACATTTCTGATAATCTCTGACCACTGTTTCATCGTCTTCTCCTTTTTTAATCTTGGACGAAGTAAATGAGAATCTCTCTCATCAGCTCTCATGCCTGCCGATGTCTCAGCAGCTCCGCCACATGCTCAATTCGCCAAATGCAATTGTGTCATCCATCGAATTTATAGTGAAATTTTATCACATTTCAAGCGCAAATACAATAAAGTTGTGCAAATTATTCAAATTTATTTTTTATTACCAATATTTTTTTGTAATATTTTTATCATACCTGCCAATTTTATATCACACTGCATAAGCCATGCAAATATTCGTAATTGAAACCGGAAACTTATTTGAAGCAAAATTTCACAAATAAAGCTCTACTTTTACCGCCGGAACATCAGAAATATGTTTCTCTCAATCGAAATACAATCTTCTCGGAATATTTTGGTTTCATACAACACTATACATAATGTACTAAAAAAACACGAAAGCAAAAATGCCCTTTTCTGACGTTTTTTGCTTTCGTGTTTGTTATTCGCATATTATTTTATTTATTCAGTATACAGATAAGCACTCGCATCCGGATCATCCAGGCTGTCTGCATCAATCCATGCCGGATTCAGAAGCAGATTTCTCTCAATCGTTACGGACTTCCTTGGAGCTGTCGTTTCCACAGCTGTCCAGATTGTCTGATATCCCATTGCATACGGCTGCTGAGAAACACATCCGATCTCATCGCCATTTCTGATTGCTTCCTGCTGTTTCGTTGTAGCGTCTACTCCTACCAGTGCCGGCGCATCTCCTTCATCGCTCTTCTCAAGGTCAAGGTACATTTCTGTTACATCGGCATTTGTACAGAATACTCCATCGAGTCCAGGATATTTCTCCAGAACTTCCTGCATGGCAGCTTCCATATCATCTACCTGATCTGAATAAATGGTCTCTACTACTTCAATGTCTCCATACTTCTCGATATTATTCATAAAACCATCTACGCGGTCCTGAACACTCTTTGTTTTCTGCTGCGCAGAAAATACCGCAACCTTACCCATCTTGCCAAGCGCACTTCCAAGCTGGTAAGCCGCCATCTTGCCCACCTGCACATTATCAGTTCCTCTGTACGCTCTTATCAGTTTCTTCTCAGATACATTAGAATCAAATGCAATAACAGGGATTCCATTCTCCTTAGCTGCCTCGAGCTGTGCCTGGCAGGAATCCATATCACTTGCAGAAATACACAATACATCTGGATTCTCCGCAATAACAGCATCTATGGTATTAATCTGACTTTCTACATCTTCTTCATTGTCCGGACCTTCAAAAGTCATTGTGATCTGATCATCTTTCTTAAAGCCATATGCATCATTAATTGCTTTTACAGCTTCTTCCATACCCTTCTTAACCATTTTCCAGTATTCGCCCTTAACAGACTTGCTTACCACCGCGATCCTGGAACCAGCTTCAATCTTTACGTCAGTATCAATCTCCGGAATAAGAGGACTTTCATCCTGTTCATCCACTGCTTCTGCTTCTGAATCAGCTTCTTCGATAGCGTCTGCCACTAATGGCTGGATTGTCTCTTCTACTTCTGCCCTGCTACAACCTGTCAGCATAGTCAGCCCTGTCATCAAACCTATCGCTGCTACCGCCGCTCTTTTCATTTTGATCTCCTCTTCCTTTCAATGGTATAATCAATTAGTTTAATCATTATTGACATATTTCGTTACTGTTCACTTTGTTCTCAGCAACGATAATAGGGCGTGGACAGTAACCATATTCTTTCTACATTATACACATTTTCCGAATTTCGTCCAGAGATTTTGCA
Organism: uncultured Blautia sp.; assembly: GCA_905209435.1. The sequence goes on from CAJLTE010000046.1 coordinate 5,139, forward strand.
TATTTTTCACTCTAGTTTCACATATCTGCAGATACGCCGAAATCACTTCCACAAAAAACATTCAGGTTTTGCAGTTCCAACAACTATCTGATTTTATCCCAATTCTCAAATACACTTCCGACAGGTGTTACCTGAAACTCCATTTTTTTCTTTGTTACCGGATGCTGAAATCCCAGCTTTGCAGAACAAAGAGCCAGCGGTTCCTGTCCACTCTGCTGTGGATTATATTTCCTGTCACCTACAAGCGGCATTCCTGCATGTGTCATCTGCACTCGAATCTGATGATGCCTTCCGGTATCCAGCCATATCTCCATCAGATTTCTTTTCTGCCCCTGCACCTTTTTCGTTTCCAACAGTTCATATGACAACACCGCCTTCTTTGCGCCAGGAACTCCTGCTGCTACAACTGCAGAACTATTCGTCCTGTTATCTTTCTTCAACCAGTCCTCCAGAGTATTTTTCTCTGACTGCACTTCGCCTTCCGTCACCGCCAGATAAATTTTCCTAATCCTTCCTGTCGTCATCTGCCTGTTCAGTTCTGCTGCCGCCTTAGCATTCAGCGCAAACACCAGAACTCCCTCCACCGGTTGGTCCAGACGGTGAATAATACCCAGATACGGCATTTTTCCAGGTGTTTTCTTTGCAATATAATTCTTCAGCAGACTCTCCAGATCCATACTGCCGACCCGTGCATTCTGTACCGCAATCCCCGCCGGTTTATGGCATACCAGGATATCTTTATCTTCATATATAATATAATCTCTAATATCTTTTATCCACATAAAAAAACTCTCCTTTTCATGGAGAGTATATCTCAAAATTTCATTTCACGCAATAAACGATTCCCTACACCCTGTATACAAACTAACTTCACATTACGTTTCACTCTATTCTCAGTAACGTTACCAAAGTTCATTCCAGATTACCTGCATCAATGAAATTTTTGTGTGTATGTCTTGACCCAATATCCGATATTTCATATTTTTGTATACTAAAACGGTCATCACTTTTTACTTTCCTCAATTTCAAAAATGATGACCGTTTTAATGTTCTTCGTTATTCAATTTAATTTTCCTCTTAGTATTCTTTCTATAATAATATTTTATTTACAGATTACTTTTACAGGTTTCCATATTTAATTTTTCTATTATAAATTTCTCTTCTGATTCCCTGCTCATAATTCATATGTGTTATAAATAATCTGATTCAAATTTCGCATCTGATTATCAGTTATTTCACTCATTGAATTTACTTAGAAAGTTTTATAGATTTTAAATTATAATTTCACGGATTATAATTTGATGTTATTTGGAAATATCAGATGTACTCTTTTCAACTATGCGTGCTAAGCAATCATAAACTTAACTTCTTAAATCCATAACTGTTTATTTCTCTTTTCGTACTTTATCATATATCTTTTGAACACAAATGGCAGATGTTCTGACTATTATGTAAAGTATCTATAAAAAGTACTTTAATATTTCTCTTTAATATCTCATATTATAAAAATATTTAATATTCTTCTGATGCAAAGCTTCAATCTATATCATCCTCTGTAGATATACATTTCAAAATATCGTTCTTACCAACAATTTCTCTGTTACCTGGAACTCTTCTTCCCGGCTAACTATTGAGATAAGGGTTATACTCTTTCGATAAATATTTCTTTACACATTTATCAAAATCCTTGTATCAGGTCTGTGACAGATATTCAATATAAGCTATCGCTTCTATATTACCTTAGATACAACTCTTTTCCTTACTGAACTGTGCGTATATTTTTTATATAAGGAAAAAACTTCTTCATTTAATTTCTGTATCAGGTCTTTCTTGCAGGAAACGCGATACCCATCACTCTTATATTGATGATGTTATAACTTCTTTCCCAACGGAATCACCTAAACCTTTCTCTTATTTTCATCCTTTTCATTGGAACATTTATATATGCTATGAATTGAATGAATTTCTTTGATTATTTATTTTGTTTCCTGTTTTCTTTTGATGGACTTATAATACCATCCCTCTCATCATTTGTCAATACATTTCTGATATTTATTTCATTATTTTTATTCTATTTGTATTTTATTTGTATTAATTTCATAATATTTATATTTATTATATAATTTTCAGATTTTTTATCTAATATCTTACTTCCGCAAGCACCACGCACTCCTCCATAACCGTAGCACATCTATTCCCATTCTACCGTTGCGAGACCCCAGCAGGAAAATAAAATGGTTTCAACCGCATTTGCAGGAACCGTAGTAACTCTTAGTGCCCAGATATCTGCGTTATCAAAAAAACAAGGCACTGTCTGAGCGGCAGCGAGTTTGCCTTGGTTTTTTGATGCTTTTAGCAGATCTATGGACACTTAGAATTACTAGTTTCCGAAACCGCGGTTGAAACCATTTTATTTTCCTGCGTCCCTCATCAATCAAAAGCGCAGCCGCCTCCAACGGAGGCCAGCTGCACCCTACTCATTCTTATTTTCTATTATAATTAATCAAACATCCTTTAAGGATAATCTCACGCTCATCATCCGTAAGTTCCCCAAGAGTCACCTCAAACTCTTTCAGTCCGCGTTCACCAACAACATAACCTTTGATCACATCGTCCTTCTCCTCAACCGCCTTACGAATCTCCGGGAAGAACAGATAATCTCCATTTACAAACGGAAGCTCACCCTCTTTGATCAGGAATGGAAGCATACCCCAGTTGATCAGGTTAGAGCGATATCTCTTAGTTGCATATTCATTGGCAACATTTGCCCATCCTCCAAGCACCTTCTGACAGGAAGCTGCCTGCTCACGTGCAGAACCATCACCAGGTTTCACTGCAAAGATCGTACTTCCAACACCAACATTTTCCTTGCTGACATTTGGGTAATCTTTCTTGATCACTTCCATTACAGGTTTCAGTTCCGGAAGTGCCTCTGCAGGACATTTACCCTCCTGAATCGCTTTCTGTGCTTTCTGAACTTCTTTTGCACGTCCCACATAAGCAGGATCTTTTCTGGAAAGTGTAAATTCTGCCAGTCCCAGCGGATTGGAACGATAGGAGGAAGTTTCTCCGGACGGGATTAGTTCATCTGTTGTAGTAACAGGGTCATGAATCTCAGAAACAACTTTCACGATCAGGTTCTCCGGAAGTGCTGCCATCTCCGGCCAGTCTTTAATATTCGGTCCAAACTGGATCTCTACACTCGGGTCAGCTACACCTTTGCTGTCAAATACACGGTTCTCATAAATTGTTTTATCAAAGAAATACTTCTGTCCTGTATAACCGCCGGTGTAATCCTCTGCTGAAGTCAGGAATCCTTTATTTGCTGCTGTTGCCGCAATAGAACGTGCATCCATAAGTGCAACAGAAGAAATCTGACCATTCTGGATCTTAGATCCCTCACGGTTCGGGAAGTTTCTGGTTGTGTGACGGATACTAAATGCATTGTTTGCAGGAGTATCGCCAGCACCAAAGCACGGTCCGCAGAAAGCAGTCTTCACAACTGCACCTGTTCCAAGCAAGTCTGCCAAAACACCGTTCTTAGCCAATTCCATATAGATTGGTGTACTTGCCGGATAAACGCTTAATGTAAAGGCATCTGCACCAATACTCTTTCCTTTAAGGATATCAGCTGCTGCACAAATATTTTCAAATCCGCCGCCTGCACATCCTGCGATAATTCCCTGCTCTACATAAAGCTTGCCGTCGATCACTTTATCTCTTAATGTATAAGGAACTTTTCCATCAAGACTGACCTGAGCTTTCTTCTCAACATCTGCAAGGATATCATCCAGATTTGCTTTCAGTTCATCGATTGTGTATGTATTGCTTGGATGGAATGGCATAGCGATCATTGGTTTGATCTCGCCAAGATCAATTTCTACACATCCATCGTAATATGCTGTTTCGCCTGGTTTCAGTTCTTTGTAATCTTCGCTTCTGCCGTGGATTTCATAGAACTCCTGGATCTTCTCATCTGTCTGCCAGATAGAGGAGAGGCAGGTTGTCTCTGTTGTCATTACATCTACACCGATACGGAAATCAGCGCTTAAGTTTGCAACACCAGGTCCGACGAATTCCATTACTTTATTCTTTACATATCCATTTGCAAAAACTTTGCCGATAATTGCAAGAGCAACGTCCTGAGGACCTACTCCCGGACGCGGAGAACCAGTCAGATAGATTGCAACGACACCCGGCATATTGATATCATATGTCTGGGAAAGAAGCTGCTTAACCAGCTCCGGACCACCTTCACCCATTGCCATAGTACCAAGGGCACCGTAACGTGTATGGCTGTCAGAACCGAGGATCATTTTGCCGCCTGCTGCAAGCATTTCTCTTGCAAACTGATGGATAACTGCCTGATGAGGCGGTACATATACGCCGCCATATTTCTTGGCACAGGTAAGTCCAAACATATGATCATCTTCATTGATAGTTCCGCCTACTGCGCAAAGGGAGTTATGGCAGTTTGTCAGAACATATGGCACCGGAAACTTCTCAAGCCCTGAAGCACGGGCAGTCTGAATAATACCAACAAAAGTGATATCATGAGAAGTCAGTTTATCGAATTTAATCTGAAGCTTCTCCATATTTCCAGAAGTATTATGTGCTTCCAGAATTGAATAGGCGATGGTATTCTTTGCCGCATCTTCCTTAGAAACAGGGAAATCCGCCTGATTCTCCGGAACAATCTTCTGTCCATTCAGTAAATACACACCGGTATCGTATAGTTTCATAATGTATCCTCCATTTCATAAATATTCTACTTGGTTCTTTCTGGCAAAACAAAATTTTATTTACAGCAATTCACAATCTGCTTCGCTGCCCACTCTAAACAAAATATATATCTGAATTTTTATACAATCCATTTTCCAACCACAGGTATTTTCTTAATAAGCATTACTGCTGCGCAGCTGAGTACAAATATCAGTAAAACAACCAACGGGACTGCCAGGATCGTATTATCTATCACCATACTGTCAATTCCAACTGTATGAAGCGCATTTCTAAAAAAAGCATGGATCAAATATATGCCAAATGTACAATTTCCAAGTATACAGATAATATTTTCCTGTCGCTCATTCCATCGAATACGTGATACATAGTTTTTAAAAATCAAAAATATCGTTGTACTCCAGAAAAACGCTGCCAATGTGTAATTTTCATAAAAAGACTGCACCGGTTTTCCTGACTTCAGTGAACTGTAATAACAAAGAGTAATTCCACTTAAAATAAATGTTATACCTAATATATAAATTATTTTCTCAAGTTTTTTAGATACTCCGTACTTCGATAGATAATGGCCCAGAATAAAATATCCGGTAAAGCTTGTAACCAAATCCGGATGGATTGTATTTAAAATATTTACTATCTGTTTTCTGTATGGAACAGGAAAATAATTTACAGTGTACGGAATAACCTGGCAAACAAGGAATAAAATAATCATATACTCTTCCCACTGTTTCCCATTACTGCTGTTTACTATTTCCCAGATCAATGGAGTAATAGCCAAAAGTCCCATCAGCATTGGCAGATACCACAAATGGAAATAATTTTTGGTCACATAGTTTAATAATTGTTTTAAACAGGCAATTTTCCCTTGTGTAATCGTACCTTTTATTATCAATCGGTAAACACCGTAAAATATCTGCCAGAAAATATACGCCACTGCTATCTGCAAAATATTCTTAGTCCACAACCGTTTCAAATTCCATGTACGTCTTTCATCCAAATACAGCAAACCACTGATCATTATGAAACAGGCTACTGCAAATCGATTAATTCCGTGATAAAAGTTTGAAACAGCCCATACCGATGAATTCAATTGCGCATCTTTAAAATGCTGAGAAGCAACATGAATACCAATAACTCCAATACACGCAGCAATACGAAGCAATTCTATCCATATAATTCTCTTTTTGTTCATTTATATTTTTTCCTCTCTATTGAACGCTTCCCTTCAGTCCTATCCCCACCGTTGCAAGGGAATTATCCGAACAATTTTAATACAGTATAGCAAAAACTCATATATTTAACAAGAAAAATTGTTATTTTAATTACAAATACAGAAACCAGTCATTCAGACACCTTTCTGCGTTTTTTAATAATATCCAATACTTTCACACTTTCTGTCGTATAAAGAAATCCCCCGGAAAGTAAGGAGTCACACACTTTCCAGGGGATTCTTGGCTAAATTGTAAGCGGCATCAGTAACATCAGCCTTTAACAGCTCCAGATACCATACCTTTGATAATTTCTTTACTGAATGCAAAATACAGAACAACAACCGGTGCCATTGTGATGAGCATGGCTGCCATCTGTTTCGGATAGTCAGATGCAAACTGTCCTTTGAACTGAGTCAGCGCAAGAGGTACTGTCTGCAGGCTTACATCCTTAATAAGAACTAATGCGAATGAAAATTCATTCCAGCAGCTGAATACCTGAATGATCGCTACAGTTGTAAGGATTGGACGGCAGATTGGAAGAATGATTGTCCATAATGTATGGGTAAAGTTACTTCCATCAATCGCAGCTGCTTCTTCCAGTGAAACCGGAATTGTTTTTACATATCCCTCTACCAGGAAGATTCCCATTGGAAGACCAAAAGAAACATATGGCAGAAGAAGAGTAAACCATCTGTTGTTGATTCCACATCTCTGGAATACAACGTAAATCGGAACCAGAAGAGAATGAATCGGAATCAGCATACCCATTAAAAACATTACATATAATACACGGTTCAGCTTAAAATGAACACGTGCAAGAATATAACCTACAATAAAACTGAACAGGATGATCAGGATAATAGAAAGACCTGTCGTTCTTACACTGTTCATCATGGACTCGCCCAGATGGTAATCCTTATTGCTGAGAATCTTTATGTAATTGATCAGTGACGGATTCTTTGGCAGACCCATGATATCTGCATTAAATACACGTTTTTCTTTCAGAGATGAATAAGCCATCCATACAATTGGGAAAATGCAGGAAAGTGAGAAGATAATAAGGATCACATTCATGATCACTGCTGCGATTCCTTTTCTCACTTTGTGAGTTTTAGGTACGTTCGTATTCATAATCTCATGCCTCCTTTTCCCTGGTCAGATATTTAATGAGTCCCTGTGAACCTCCGATTACCAGAAGCGATAATACGAAGATCGCTACAGAAATACAGCTACCATAGCCCATGTTACTCTGGCTGAAAGATACCTGATATCCGTACATCGCCATAACCATGGATGCAGTACCAGGACCGCCCTTGGTCATAACATAAATATTATCGAAAGCTTTCATATTACCAGCTACACAGAGGGTAATACATACAAGCATTGTGTTCTTGATCAGCGGCAGAGTAATGTACCATGCTGTCTGGATACCATTTGCTCCATCAATCTGTGCGCTCTCAAAAATCTCAGTGTCAATTGATGAAATAGCGGACAGAATAATTACCATATAATAACCAATGAACTGCCAGATCAGTGGGATTGTTACACAAAGCATAACAATCTTCGAATTATTCAGCCATACCTGGCAGAGGTCTTTACGACCGATTGCTTTTAAAAACCAGTTGATAAGACCGTATTTGTTGTGGTAGATCATGTTCCAGATCAAACCAATACATACTGCTGCGATCGTACTTGGAAAAAATCCAAATGTACGATGAATACCTTTTAATTTCGTAGATTTGGCATTTACCATAAGAACAAGAATAAATGCGATACCGATCTGGCCGATGATACATGCAATTACCAGATAGATATTATGTCCAAATGACTGCCAGAATGTAGTGTCATGTATCAGCTGTTTATAGTTTGCAAGTCCGTTGAATGTCTTCATTGGACCGCCTTTCCACTCGAAGAAGCTGTAAACCAATGCAGTTACTAATGGAACAAATACCGTAAATACAAACATCAAAACAGGTATGATCAGATATAAAATAAGCGTTTTCTTTTTGGGCTTGATTGTCGTCAACATATGCTGTACCTCTCTTTCCTGAAAAACTCCCTTACCAGCCACACGTTCACCAAGTGAACAAGTATACGTTTTCATGCCGGATCACCAGCGAACAGTAACCTCCTCATACTATTACAGAAAAGCCAGCCCACCATAGCTACTTTGTACCTTCGCAGTTATGAGTTAAAATTCATTCATATAATAGTACAAAACCGCTCCGCCCACCGCAGTGGGCAGAACGGTTACTTTGCATTGCTTTCCGTAACCGAATCAGGAAACTGTTTCAGTTCGGTTCAGATTTTAATAATTCTCTTCGTATGCTTTCTGAGCATTTTCAGCTACTTCTTCCGGTGTCATTTCACCGTTCATCATTGTCTGAAGGTCTGTATTCAGAACATCCCATACAGCACTGTTGATGTAGGAGTCATAAATCTCGCATTTTGTTGTATCAACATATGAGTAGTTATAGAAATCCTGTGTGATCTGGTCAAATTTGCTCAGGTCAACATCATCTGTCTTTGTTAATCCGCCAAGTGCATAGTTCTCTGCTACGTATGTAGAGAATGCAGGTCCTGTGATTTCCTGCGCAAGGTCAATAGCTGCTGCTAATTTGTCAGGATCATCTGCAACCTTAGGATTAATTGCTACAGCGTATCCAAGACCGATATTCTGAGAATCTGGATCTTCTGTTGCATCTGCAGGCTGTGGAAGAACTGCAAATCCGATGTTATTGAATTTCTCTTCATCACTGTCTTTAAGAGTTGCTGCGATGTAGGACTCATCCCAGTTACCGCCGATAAATGCTGCTGCATCACCAGAGATGTAGTATTCACGGGCATCTTCGTTTGTTACGGAGTTGTAATCTTCATTAAAGATATCTGTTTCTGTGAACAGGTGCTGTGTTTCTGTCAGAGCCTTTACAAATGCTTCATCTGTAAATGCCGCACCGCTCTTGTCGATCAGACTCTGGAACCAGTCTTTACCTGTATATCTGTCACCAAGTGTGGAAAGGAAGTCACTGTTTGCCTGCCATTTTCCACCATTACCAAATGCTACAGTGTCGATTCCCTGATCTTTGAAGTATTCGGAAGCTTTCTCTACATCTTCCCATGTTGACGGGAATGCATCGTATCCTGCTTCTTTCCACATTGCTTTATCATAGATAACTACTGTACAGGTACCACCTGTCAGTACAGGATATCCATAAATTTTGTCGCCATCTTTAAATGGTGTGAAATAATCCTGATCATACTGATCATAATACGGAGAAGCCTTGATGGTATCTGTCAGGTCCATAATCAGTCCCTGTTCTGCCCATGCTTTTGTATTCATACCCTGAAGGAGGAATACATCCGGAAGGTTATCTGCTGCTGCAAGAGTAGCAATCTGTGTTTTATATTCTGCATTTGCAAGAACGTTCTCATTTAAGTTGATATCCGGATGAGCATCGTTCCATGCTGCTAATACTGTACGGAATCCATCTGATCCACCATTTCCCTCAGACTCTTCAGATGTGGAGTAATGCATAATCTCCAGATCTCCTTTGTAAGCCAAATCATTGTTTGCTACATCTGTTGCTGCACTTACCATTGATGCGCCCATCATGGATGATACTGTTGCTGCTGCAAGAGCAATTGCCATTACCTTTTTCTTCATTGTGTGTCCTCCTTTAGAAAATAAATGATTTCATACACATTGGTGTGTGGTATTTTCTTCTGCTTATGCTTCCGAAAATCCCTTTTCGATTAAGTTTTGTATGTTTCCGCTCTACTTAATCGTTTTCTTTCCTTTATTAAACAGCACATCTCCTATTTTGTCAATGGTATTTTTGCTTAAATTATGCTTTTCGTATAATACGCATTATATTTAATCTAATTTATTGTACATTTTTACTCAATTCATTTTCGTCATCATTTATGACCCCCTTGTATTTTTCGACATTTTTATCATAAGCTAACTAATTTTCAAATATTTGGCGTAAACGTTTTCGTTAAAATTCCTACACCAGCTCCTATATTACCGCCATTTTTCATCAACTCTTTCGTTTTTATCTGTAATGAAGTATTTTCCGGAAGCTCTTCCAACGATGTCCCAGGTTCTTTTCCAAACATCCATTCCATATATTCTGTATCCTCGGGCATATCTTTTTTAATAATGAAAAGCTTCTGAAACTTTCGAATATTTGATGTTTCTTTTACAAGTTCTGCCAGTCTCGGCGAAAGAAGCCAGGATTCGCAGAAATACTCTGCCTGTGCATATTCCGGATAAACACGCTGTATAAAATCAGCAGCCAGCCTCAGTGACACTTCTACATTTTCCGGAACAAATGCCGCATCTGAAGGGATATGAATACTAACAGCATCCTTCCCCTCAAAATTTGTCAGTTCATATTCCAGTTCCCCAATTCGAAACAACACCATACTTACCTGACGATAAGTCCACCATCCACGGTCAAACAAAATTTCACCCGTTCTCATTCTGCGTTCTCCCAAAAATCTGGTAAAACATCTCATTGTATCAAAATAGACTTCATCCGAAATCCCCAGCTCTTTGTATCTGTCATAATCCCTGCATGCACATACGAGCTGGCACATCAGCATCTTCATATTATCAGAATCCTTCCCCAGACAATTTACCAGATGATGGTAGGCCTTCTCAGCAGTTTTTCTCTCCATAAGACTGTTTAACTGACGATCCATCTCCGCTAGATTCACCCTCTCATACTCCTCAAATACTCTCCCGCAGGCTTTCTCTGGAAGCTGAATTCCCTTGCATAACTCCTTTAATTCCATTTTGTGTATCCTCCCATTGCTTTTTTTTGCTACACTTTTATTTGTACCTCATTATAACATTTTCATCTCCAAACACCACCCGCGAGCCCAATATCAGTACAGAAAAATATTTTATTTTATGTGCATTTGCAGGATGCTTAGATATTCTTAGTTCTCAAAAATCTGCGTTATGATCCTCCAGGGACACTGTCTGAACGAAGCGAGTTTGTCCCTGGAGGATCATACTTTTAGCAGATTTTTGAGAACTTAGAATATCTTAGCGTCCGAAACCGCACATGAAATGAAATATTTTTCTGCGCGTCCCTTTCTCCTTTACTTCCCCCAAAAAATCCGCTATACTCTATATTATCTTTTGTTCTGAACAGGAGGATTATATATCATGTTTCGTTTATGGGGAAAATTATGGAAAGACAACCATTTATTAAAAGATACCGTAATCTGTGATGATTCCGAAGATACCCGGACACATAAAATTTTTCGCGGACTGGAAAGCATCTGCTATGAAATGGATCTGGGTAATCCAATCTGGCTGGAATCCACAGTAAGACATTTTAAAAAACATGGAAAAGCAAGATTTTATCAGGATAATTTTATAGAACAGATAGACTTTGATTATCTGGAGATTCAGGTGATCGAAGAAGATGACGAATGACCATAGCGAGGTGCATGTCCCTGAATACCGCCGTAACATGCACCTCACTTCTTTATCATCAGCTTATTCCATAAACTCTCTTATGATCTCCCGCATGATCTCTTCTTCCTCAGGCGTAAGCATTCTGCTGAAATGACTTCCTGTTGCCGCAGTCTGACGAATGCTTTCCGCAATATGCTCCACAATCGCTTCTTTTGCAGCCCCGTCCGGTTTCTCTGCCGCCGGAACTTCTTCTACCCATGTGCGAATGTGTTCCACATAATCCGAAAGAGTATTCATCAGCAATTCTTCCTTGTATGTAAAATCAAGTGCCTGCCTCAGCAGAAGCAACACGGTCGGGACAATAGCTCCCACATACAGATATGCCAGCGGCATTCCATCCCACTCCACATTTCCTGAATACATAAAAAAGGCCATACCCAAGAGAGCCGTGCAGAAAAGTGACGGATACCATACAAGCCGATTCATGCGGTTTAACAGCCTGTCTCGCGTTTTCCAGAGGTTTATCCATTTCTCTTTAAGGTTTGATTTCATCTCTGAGTTTTTTCTGATCAGTCTTCGGTAAGTAAGATGTGTGGCCAGCATCCCCAGCACGCCAAGTCCTCCAAGCATGATCATGGCATAAAGCAGAAGATGCAGATTCATAATTCTCTCCAGCATAACATCCTCCTGATTAAACTGATAGGATTATTATACTGCTGTATGCTGTCTCAGGAAACTAAAATCGTTCATCAAATTCTCTCATAAAAAAACAGGATCTGCATCCAAATCCCTCTGTCAGACAGAGACCTGGTTTGTCTGCGATCCTGTTTTATAATTTACATATTCTGTAATTTCTCTACAATCTCTTCGAACTTCATGAAATGAGAAGCCTTAACAAGAATAGTATCTCCATTCTGAACGTATCCATTCAGATGTGTCAGGAGACTCTCTCTGTCCGGTTCATAGATTACTTTAAGACCAGCGTTGGTCTTCATTGCTTTGTCCGCCATACTCTTGCAGAGCTTTCCCGTGCAGATCAGTACATCAATATCACACTTTCCTGCATGCTCACCAACTTCTTCATGAAGCTGTACTTCGTTCTCACCAAGTTCACCCATATCTCCCAGGACTGCGACCCTGCGGCCTGCACCATCCTGCAGAACATCCAGAGACGCTTTCATAGACATCGGGTTTGCATTATAACAATCATCTACGATCAAAAATTTGTCTGTTTCAATCATTCTGAAACGACCGCTGATCGGCTCCAGACTCTCGATTCCCGCTTTGATCTGTTCAGTTGAAAGTCCATAGATATTTCCAACTGCAGCTGCCGCCAGTGCATTATATACCATATGACGGCCAGGCATAGGGATATCTACAGTAAATGCAGTTTCTCTCAGATGGATGGTACAGGTCATTCCTTTTAAACCTCTGCTTACGATCTTATCACCGTAAACCTGACATCCATTATTCATTCCAAAGAATACAGGTTTGATCTCTTCGTATCCTTTGACTGTGGAAAGTTTATCATCGTCACCATTCAGGACAATATGTCCGTCAGGTCTGAGAAATTTGAATATTTCTGTCTTTGCTTTCAAAACACCGTCACGGTCTCCCAGATTCTCCAGATGACAGGTTCCGATATTTGTGATCACACAGGTATCCGGTCTTGCAATCTGTGCAAGTCTGGTCATCTCTCCGAAATCACTGATTCCCATTTCAAGAACTGCCATTTCATCTTCATCACGGAGACGAAAAACAGTAAGAGGTAAACCAAGCTCATTATTAAAATTTCCCTGTGTTTTGAGAGTGCGGTATTTCTGGCTCAGCACAGAAGCAATCACTTCTTTTGTGCTTGTTTTACCAACACTTCCTGTGATTCCTACTACCGGAATCTGAAGCTGTTTCAGATAAAATTCTGCAATATCCTTGACAGCCTGCAGGGAGGATTCTACTACAATATACGGAAAGTCCGCATCCTCGAGCACATGCTCGGATAAAGTTGCAAGTGCTCCTGCTGTCATTACCTGTGGTATAAATTTATGTGCGTCTACACGCTCGCCAACGATAGGTACGAACAGACATCCGTTTTCTGCCTTCCTGCTGTCTGTAATGACAGACATTACCTCTTCCTGCAGTTTATCTGCCGGTCCATAATATGTACCACTGCACACGCGGGCAATATTTTCCAGAGTTAAATTTTTCATAATATTTTCTCTATATCTTCTTTCATTATTTATATTTCTTCATAGATACTTCGATCAGCTTCTCGCATAAAGTCGGATAATCAATTCCCAGGACCTTTGCTTCCTGTGGAATCAGGCTGGTCGGAGTCATTCCAGGAAGCGTATTAGCTTCCAGACAATACATATCTCCGTTATCTTTCATCATGAAATCAAGACGACAGTAGCTTTCCATAAATAAAGCTTTAGCACCCGCTTCTGCATAATGCTGCATTTTTTCTGTAAGTTCCGGCGAAATTTCGGCCGGGCAGGTCTCAATGGTAGATCCTGCCTGATATTTATTCTTATAATCATAGAATCCCTGTAATGGAGCAATCTCAATGATCGGATAAGCTTTTCCGTCTACCACTGCTACAGAAAACTCACGCCCTTTGATATATTCTTCGATTACAACTTCATTCTCATAGGAATATGCATCCTTAAGTGCCTGTTCGTATTCAGCCTGATTGTTTACAATATAAACACCCACACTGGAACCGCCGCAGCAGGTTTTTACAACTACAGGAAATTCCATCCCAAGAGCCTTAAGGTCTGTGGTCATTTCTTCTTTTGTCATAGATGTTCCATGCGGTGTCGGCACATTATTCATCAGAAACATCTGCTTTGTAATGCCTTTATCCATCGCCAGAGCACTGCTCAGGTAGCCGGTTCCTGTATATTTGATTCCCATCAGATCAAATGTTGCCTGCACTTTTCCATCTTCGCCGTTTGCTCCATGAAGTCCAAGGAAAACAATATCTGCTGCTTCACTGAGTTTCAGCACATTTGGTCCGAAGAAGTTTCTTCTTTCTTTCTTCATTTCTTCAATCTTATCATTAAAGGCTGACATGTATGCAGATGCTGCATCTACGTCATATTCTGCCGGGAAAGCATTCTCCCAGTCTACGTTCTCTACACCGCAGAAAATATCTACAAGAATAGCCTGGTGTCCTTTCTGGCGCAATGCTTTACATATTCCGGTTCCTGATGTTATAGAAACTGTACGTTCTGTACTTGTTCCCCCAGCTAATACTACAATCTTCATTTCTCTTCTCCTTTATTCATAAATCACAACTGGTGTGTTCTTCTCAACATTACTGTAGATAATCTGTACCTGATCTGAAGGTGCACAGATGCTTCCGTTAGTTCCTTCAAAAGCATAAATCTGCCCTCCAAAATCTGTTCTCCACGGCGCATCATTAATCGCCAGATTTCCGTCAAATTGAATCCAGTAATTAACAGCAGACGGATAGTCCTCACCATTCACTGTACAGCCGCTCTTTAACTCACCCACTGTATAACAGCCTGCAGGTGTAGAGCAATTTGGCACGTACGGATTCCCGGATACAATCTGCGCATCTGCAGTTGGTGTTCCATTTTTATAGAATACCATTCTCTGGGCTGCAAGGTCAATCTCTATATAAGTATATCCGATATCATTTGTTTTTCTGACCAGTCCTTCATGCGCATAAACAGGTTCTCTTACCTGTGTCTCTCCGTTCTGGATCAGGTTCATAAGTTCTTTTGTCTCTGCTTTCTGATCGATCTGCCAGCCATAGTTTCCTCCGCTGACAGTAATCTCACGGCCATCATATGTATTAAATGTCCGGTCTGTTCCCACTGTATCATATTTAACCGCCAGTTCACTGATATACGCCTCTATCTTATTTTTGTCAAGAGTGTAGAGACCGTTTTCGTCTGTTGTGAGCAAATTTTTTATCACTTCTCTGTCTACTGTCTCTGTGCGGTCATCGAAATCATAGGTAATGACCACATCTGTAAGTTTATTGACCAAATCGCAGTTTTTGATCAGAGTTGTATTATCCTGATAAATGGTCGGCTCTTCATAGCATCCATCCGTTTCCAGATCAATCGGTGTTCTTCCCGTGAGAAGCGCCTGCAGAATATCCTGGTTTGTCACTTCTGTTTTCAGGGTAGTTCCCTTTTCTTCAGGAATAATAACAAACCGGTCTCCTCTCTCTTCAAGATGGGCGTCAGATGGTGCTGTCATATTACCCTGCTGCATACACTTCAGTCCGGAAATTGCAGCATTAACTTTCTGATCGTCATATTTTATGGATGAAGAAACTTCATAATCTTTATGCTGGTTAAATTCCAGGAACCAGATAAAACGCCCCTGATTCCTGATCAGATTATCGACACTTCCATCTGAATCATAAGTAAGTCCGGCCTGTTCAGCTGTAATACTCTCCTGTCCATTGTTTCTGGTATTAATAGTAAGAACATAGGATGCTACTCTTTTCGTAAGCAGGTCTTCAGCATCTTCTACTGTCATGTACGAACAGTTGAAACCATTTACCATTGAGCCCGGCAAAAAATGCTCTGTAAAATAGTATACACCGTATCCGTACGCCCCAACAGTCAGCAGAAGCAAAATTACAATCATACTGATCATGATTTTCTTTCTGGCGCTCATATATTTTCTCCTTTCAAATATACCTTCTTTCCATAATCAAAAAATTTCAAATTACTTCCCCGTATTGTGGTTTGTATTAATTTTACCAGAAGCTCTGGGCACTGTCTGTAATTCATATATTTATAAACAGCAACCGCCCGGCAAAAATATTTATGCCGGGCAGTTTTATTATCACATTATTTATCCTGAAAGTAAATACAGATATTTTGTTTTATGCGTTTTCAAGAGTATCCAGTAACTTCTCTACACTTGTAAGTTTTACGCAGAGCACAAATACTTCTGCTGCTTTTCCAAGATCTTCAAGAGTCGGGAAACTTGGAGCAATACGAATGTTGGAGTCTTTTGGGTCTTTTCCATATGGATAAGTTGCGCCTGCTCCTGTGAGTACAACACCCGCTTCTTTTGCTTTTGCTACGATTGCCTTTGCACATCCTTCCATAGAATCAAAGGAAATGAAATATCCGCCGTGCGGTTTTGTCCATTCACCGATTCCAAGGCCGCCGAGCTCTTTCTCAAGTGTATCGAGTACCAGCTCGAATTTCGGACGAATGATGTTTGCATGTTTTCTCATATGTTCGTGCAGTCCGTTAAGATCTTTGAAGAATCTTACATGACGTAACTGATTTAATTTGTCATGTCCGATTGTCTGAATCTGCATATAGCTGCGGAAGTCTTCCAGATTTGCTTTAGATGCGGCAACTGCTGCAATACCTGAACCTGGGAAGCTGACTTTAGATGTTGATGTGAATTTGTATACAAGATCAGGATTGCCTGCTTTTGCACATTCTTCGAGGATTTCTACGAGGAAGTCCTGGTTGTCATCATAGAGATGATGGATACTGTATGCGTTATCCCAATAAATACGGAAATCAGGTGCTGCAGGTTTCAGTCTTGCAAAACGTTCTACTGTTTCTTTAGAGTATGTGTAACCCTGCGGGTTGGAATATTTCGGTACGCACCAGATTCCTTTAATAGCTGCATCTTCACTGACAAGTTTTTCTACCATATCCATATCAGGGCCCTGTGGCGTCATCGGAACATTGATCATTTCAATTCCGAAGAATTCTGTGATCTTAAAATGACGGTCATATCCTGGTACAGGACAGAGGAATTTTACTTTATCAAGTTTGCACCATGGAGTATTTCCCATTACGCCGTGAGTCATGGAACGTGCGATGCTGTCAAACATTACGTTAAGGCTGGAGTTTCCGTAGATGATGATATGATCAGGATCTACTTCAGACATTTCACCGAGAAGGCGTTTAGCTTCCGGGATTCCGTCGATAACACCATAGTTACGGCAGTCGACACCTGTTTCGCATTTGAGGTCTGAATCGCTGCTTAATACGTCCATTAATCCCATGGAAAGGTCGAGCTGATCTGCTGCCGGTTTTCCACGTGACATATCGAGGGCGAGCCCCTGTGCTTTGATGTCTGCGTATTCTTTATCCAGCTGTGTTTTGAGTGTAAGCAGTTCTTCTTTGCTCATGTCGCTGTATTTCTTCATAATATTCCTCCTTGTTCTGCCATGGATAGAAGTTCTTGTTTTCCGTATAGGACAATCATTTGTTTTTCCTATGGCAACAGTCTTTATGCTTTTTACATTTTAGTATGGTAAAGTGGGGGTTGTCAAGTGTTTTTATGGAATTGTTAATATTTTACCAAAACATATCTACAAAGGTCACGCAAAGAAGTATCTGTTTATAAATGAATATTGACTATTGTAATAAAAAAGCAGGTCGAAATTCATCGAGAGTTTTGGCTTGTATTTTTTATTTTAACAGAGTATATTGGAATTATCATATTTAACAGATTTTTAAATATCTGAATTTTTCTTATCAGGATGACCTGATATCTTTCTATCTTTTCTAAATCATACTCCTTTACATCAATATTAATGAATGATGAAATTAAAAAAAGCATATCATAATAAGTAATAAGCATTTATTATTTTTCTCATGTATCGTACAAAAAATCAGGTAAAAATAAAATTTCAATGAAAGGAGGACATTCATGTCTTTGTTTATCCGTGCGGTCATCGTGGTTCTGCTTGCTTTACTGGCTATAGGAATTAGTTTTCTGCTCCTTGTGTGCTGGGCGTTAGCGGCCTGTGCGAGCAGACGGAAGCATTACCTTGAAAAGGATTATCTGTCGAAATAGAAAAGTTATGCAAAGGGGCTGTCGCACTAACGTGCGGCAGCTCATTTTATATCCAACACAAAACGC
>CAJLTE010000047.1 GCA_905209435.1 uncultured Blautia sp.
TCGGTCCTAATGTTACTCTTACTGTATCAGCTAATTTATTTACACCAGCTTCAAGTGCTGCTCTGGCTTCTGCGCCGAATTTAATTTCTTTTGCCATGATAAAATGACCTCCTGTTTAAATTCTATTTTAATAACTCTTCTGTCGTGTCTTATTTAACAATTGCAAGAATATCATTCTGTTTTACGATGATGTATTCTGTGCCGTCCATTTTTACTTCTGTTCCTGAATATTTGGAGTAGATAACTTTATCGCCTACAGCTACTTCCATTTTTACTTCTTTGCCATCAACTACTCCGCCAGGTCCTACAGCTACTACTTCTGCCTGCTGTGGTTTCTCCTGTGCCTGTCCTGGAAGAACGATTCCGGATTTTGTTGTTTCTTCTGCTTCAACCTGTTTTAATACAACTCTGTCACCTAAAGGTACTAATGTCATGATCTATGATCCTCCTTTATTCTCCAACTTAGAATTTGTGCTGTTACCGATTATTCTGTGTTGAATTCCGGTAACTGTTTCGGCGCTCTGTCTAACCTTGCCGATTTTTGCTAGCACTCATTTGCTTCGAGTGCTAATCACTGTCCTTATATTATTGAAAATGAGCTGATTTCGCAAGCTCTTTCAGCATCACAAAATATAATATATGCTCTTATTTTCTCTCTTACTCTCATTTTTACTCTCATTTTCTTAATTTGCAAATAATTTTAGTTTTTACTGCACTTTGAATAACATAAGATACCTGGAACTTCCACTTCATACACAAAACAATTCACAGATAAACAAGAATGACTATCGGAGGGCTTTTTATATCACAGGCACATTACAGAGTAATTTCCTGTGATATAAAAAAACTGCCCGCAAGTCAGCGGACAGTTTCTTAATTTTCATCAATCAGATCTTTATGACTTTAAAGATTTATTATGATTTCTTATTTCTCTGGGCCTTAATCTCCTCAAGTTCATCAAAGATCACCTCATTGAGAACCTTGATATAAGTTCCTTTCATACCGGAAGATCTGGATTCGATCACACCGGCACTCTCGAATTTCCTTAATGCATTTACGATCACGGATCTGGTAATTCCCACACGGTCTGCAATCTTACTTGCAACCAGAATTCCCTCGTCTCCGTCCAGTTCGTCAAAAATATGGATGATTGCTTCCAGTTCGGAGAAAGATAAAGTATTAAATGCAGATTTCACTACCTGCTGTTTTCTGTCTTCCTCTGCATTCTCTTCATGAACTGCGCGCATCATCTCCAGGCCTACAACTGTTGTTCCATATTCACTGACAATAATATCTTCAATATCATATGGTCTGTCATAACGATACATAAATACAGTACCCAGTCTCTCTCCTGCAATATCTATCGGATTTATAATTCCCTGATAACTGCTTGACACATGCTCGAATCCCAGTGTCTGAAGATTCACATTCTCTTTTGTTGACAGAACTCCCAGAAATCTCTCATTTAATAATGAGTCCACATAGCCCCCAACTTTATCCTCGATCAGCTCAGTAATCTCCTCTACACCCGGACATAAACTGACGCCCAGAACCTTTCCTTTTTTACTGAGAACCAGAATATTGGAACTCAATGTCTCCATCAAAACCTGGCAGATATCATTAAATACTACCTTGCTGGAACTGCTGTTATGCAGAAGTTTATTGATTTTTCTTGTTTTATCCAGCAGCTGAACGCTCATATTGTCCTCCTTTCGCCTTGTGCATATCTGAAATTTTCATTACTGGTCACAAAATGAACAATAACATCTTTTTTGACACGATTCACTGAATGAACAGTAACTTTCTTTTATTTTGAAAGAAGATTCAGACATACCTGGTCAGTAACTTTCCTGATACTTTAATACTACACGTTTCGCAGGTAAATTACAAGACAAATTTTAATATTTTTTAATTTATTTTTGCTTTTCTGAAAATAGATTCCTTTTGCAAATATTATTCAACAAATACATCTATATTATCCGTCCGATCAAATCATCCATCCCGCACTCTTTCATAGCAAATAACTGCTCCATATTTTATCAGAAGGAATTTGTGCTTCATATGAGCAAAAAAATACAGGAAAAAGAGGATTCTTCTCCCTGTATTTACTGACTTTATATTATTTTATCGTATCCTTTGCCTCGACATATCCACATGTCTCCTGACTGCATACAAGTTTGTTCCCCTTTTCCACCATATAACTTCCACATTTCGGGCATTTCTTTGCGGATGGTTTCTGCCAGGACATAAAATCACATTCCGGATTATTCTCGCATCCATAGTATTTACGTCCTTTTTTAGTTTTCTTAAGAACAAGTTCTTTGCCGCATACCGGACATGGTACACCGATTTTCTCAAAATATGGCTTGGTATTTCTACACTCAGGGAATCCCGGGCATGCAAGGAAACGTCCATGAGGACCATATTTTATAACCATATTTCTGCCGCAGTTATCACAGATCACATCTGTAACTTCATCCTGAATATCAACTTTCTCAAGCTCTTCCTCTGCAGCATCTACGTCCTTTTTCAGATCTGGATAGAAGTTGCTGACTACTGTCTTCCATTTGACCGTACCTGCTGCTACGCAGTCCAGAAGTCCCTCCATAGTTGCTGTAAAGTTTACATCTACGATACTTGGGAATGCCTGTTTCATGATGTTGTTGACAACTTCACCAAGCTCTGTAACATAAAGATTCTTCTGCTCCTTGGCCACATAACGGCGGCTGATAATAGTGGTAATAGTCGGCGCATAAGTACTCGGACGTCCGATTCCCAGTTCTTCCATCGTCTTAACCAGGGATGCTTCTGTGTAATGTGCAGGAGGCTGTGTGAAATGCTGTTCCGGTTTCAGTTCCTTAAGTGTAAGCCTCATACCTTTCTCAAGGCTCTGATTCAGCACATTCCCCTTCTTCTGATCCTCTTCGTCTGTGTATACGGACATAAATCCATCAAATACAATTTTGGATGCAGAAACAGTAAAGATGTATTCATCTGCTCCGATCTTTACAGAAGTAGTCTCATACTTCGCAGGAGCCATTCTGCTAGCTGCAAAACGTCTCCAGATCAGCTGATACAGTCTGAACTGATCCCTGGACAGAGATTCTTTCAAAAGTGCCGGTGTACGGCTGATATCTGTCGGACGTATCGCCTCGTGGGCATCCTGGATCTTCTGTCCTTTTTTTACTGTTTTCTCAGACTTTGAAACATAATTCTCTCCATACTGGGCAGTAATATATTCTCTTGCTGCTGCATCTGCTTCTTCGGAGATTCGTGTAGAATCCGTACGCAGGTAAGAGATCACACCGACTGTACCATTTCCCTTGATATCAATTCCTTCATATAACTGCTGCGCCAGACGCATAGTCTTCTGAGTAGAAAAGTTCAGTGTTTTGGCAGCTTCCTGCTGTAAGGTACTGGTAGTAAACGGAAGCGGAGCGTTCTTGATCCTCTCACCTTTCTTTACCTCTGTGATTTCATATTCCTTATCCTGCAGAGATGCAAGAAGTTCATCCATCTCCTGTTTATTGTGGATATTCATCTTCTTATCTGTACCATAAAACTTGGCCTGAAGCGGTTTCCTCTCACCCTTTACCTGAAACTCTCCGTCAAGACTCCAGTATTCCTCCGGAATGAATGCGTTAATCTCATCTTCTCTGTCGCAAATGATACGCAAAGCAACAGACTGTACACGGCCAGCACTTAAACCTCTCTTGACTTTCGCCCAAAGCAGTGGACTGATCGTGTAACCAACCATACGGTCAAGCATACGTCTTGCCTGCTGTGCATCTACCAGATCCATATCCAGGTCTCTTGCCTGCTTAATGGAAGATTTTACTGCTGTCTTGGTAATCTCATTAAAAGTAATTCTGTGCATCTTCTTTGGATTTTCTTTCAAAGCCTGCATCAGATGCCAGGAAATTGCTTCTCCCTCACGGTCAGGGTCAGTTGCCAGATAGATCTTATCTGCTTTCTTTGCTGACTTACGAAGCTTCGCAAGCAGTTCTCCCTTTCCTCGGATCGTTATATATTTAGGTTCGAAATCATGTTCTACATCAATTCCGAACTGACTCTTGGGAAAATCACGAACATGTCCGTTTGAAGCTTCCACATCGTAATTTGCACCAAGGAATTTTTTAATTGTTTTCACTTTTGCAGGTGATTCTACTATCACCAGATATTTCGCCATGCTACCTCTCCTAGTCGTAATCTGTTATTGTTCACTTCGCTCTCAATAAAACTCTTCGCAATGCACTGATTTTATGCCGGTCGCACAAACCTGCGCTGTATCTCCGGGAATTCTGACATTTTCATGCCCAAACACCTCGCAGAACAGTGGTACTGGAACCATAACAGTATTCTTTCTCTATTTTAACTGCTTCTTACATAGTAGTGTCTCCCGCACTCTCTTATGAGCCCCCGCAGTGTCAGTTCCACCAGACAGTTACTTACTTGTGCCGGGGAAAAACCTGTTTTTCTCACAATATAATCGGGATTTTTTGGTCGTAAATCGAGACAACTATACACCATATTCAAATCAGTTGCAAGTCCTAAGTTGTTTTTTTCCTCTGTTTGTGTGACTTTTCCTGGAGAAATTCCAAGTTCTTCCAGCAAGACTTCCGGACAATATGCAATCCCTGCGCCATCATAAATCAACTGATGACATCCTCTGCTGAGAGCGTCTGTGACAGCACCCGGAATAGCATAAACCATCTTCCCCTGTTCCAGCGCAAAACCCGCTGTGATCAATGAACCACTGTTCTCTTTTGCTTCTACCACCAGAACTGCATCTGCCAATGCACTGATGATCCGATTGCGCGCCGGAAAATGCCATGCTGCAGGTTCGGAACCCGGAGAATATTCGCTGATAATCCCGCCATTTTCCCACAGAATCCTTTCATATAATTTTCTGTTAGTCTTTGGATAACATATATCTACTCCGCTTCCAAGTACTGCAAATGTAGGCATACTGCCCTCCAGCGCACCTTTATGACTTTCTGCATCGATACCAAGAGCCAGACCACTGATGATCTGGACTCCTGCCAGACTTAAAGTTTTTGCATAACGAAAAGCCTGGATTCTGCCATAGGGACTGCACATTCTTGCCCCGATCACAGCTACCGTCCGTCTGTCAGGATAAGGCAGGCATCCTTTTACATATAATTTTGCCGGCATGGAAGTATATTGTTTCATTTTCTGCGGATAATCCGGTTCTGTTTTCTCGATGCACCGAATCTGATCTGTGTTACTGTTGTTTCCTCTTATATCAGTTCTTTCCATATAAAATACCTCGCAGATCTTTATTTTATGACAGAATCTTTATCAAACACCCTGTATGACAGCGCCTCACCGATATGACAGTCCGCAATGAATTCTTCGCCATCCATATCTGCAATTGTTCTGGCTACTTTCAAAATCCTGTGATAAGATCTGGCACTGAATGCAATTTCATCAAATGCTCTTGCAAGAAGCCTGGACGCGCTGTCTGTGAGAGGACAAAATTTATCAATCTGACTGCTGTCAAGCTGGCTGTTAAAGTTAATCCTCTCATCCTTGTACCTCTCTGCCTGGATTTTCTGTACTTTCTCCACCCTTTTCCTGATGATTAAGGAGGTTTCTCCCTTTTTCCCACAGTGAAGCTGCGAAAAGGATATTGGCGGTACTTCCGTGCTGATGTCAATCCTGTCGAGGAGCGGACGACTGATTTTCCCCATATAATGGCTGATTTCTCCTGCTGAACAGGTACATCTGTTCAAATCCGGATAGTATCCGCACGGACAGGGATTCATAGCTGCACATAACATAAAATCTGCCGGGAAACTATAAAGTCCGCTTGCCCGGGCTATCTGTATCACCTTGTCCTCCATAGGCTGTCTCAGAAGTTCCAGGCTTGCCCTTGAAAACTCCGGCATCTCATCCAGAAAAAGCACACCTTTATGTGCCAGTGTAATCTCTCCGGGTCTCGGATTGCGGCCGCCGCCTGCAATTGCCTGAGGAGTACTTGTGTGATGAGGACTTCGAAAAGGACGTTCACTAATTAACGGATGTTCTCTGGATAGAAGTCCTGCAATACTGTAGATTCTTGTAAGTTCCAGTTTCTCTTCAAATCCAAGTCCGGGCATAATGGTAGGAAGCCTTCTGGCAAGCATAGTTTTGCCAGTTCCCGGAGAACCTATAAAAAGTATATTATGGAAGCCGCTTACTGCAATCTCTGCTGCTCTTTTTGCTCCTTCCTGACCTTCAATATCTGAAAAATCCATCCCTCTGCCGGGCTTTATAGTTAATCCCTTATCTGCTTCTGTTTTCATCTTCAGATAAGGTTCCGGATTCTGAAGGCATTCGATTAATTCCTTTAAATTCTTCACTCCCGCTACCGGTACATCGGAAACCAGTCTGCCTTCTTTCAGATTATCGTAAGGAACTACACAAAATCTGCTCCCCAGGTTTCTCGCGCACAATACAATAGGAAGAATACCTGAAACTCCATGAATCTCACCATCCAGGCCGATTTCACCGGACATCATAACTCCGCTGACAACCTGAGGACTGATCATGCCAAAAGCTGCCAGAACTGCCGCTGCCACGGGAACGTCAAATCCTGCCCCCTCTTTCTTCACATCTGCGGGAGCAAAATTAACTGTGATTCTCTTCGGTGGAAACTGATAGCCGTTGTTTTTCAATGCTGTGCGGACTCTGTCCTGTGCTTCTTTTACCTGCGCAGATGGAAATCCTACCATAATAAAGGACGGCAGTCCATTACTTACATCTGCCTCTACCTGGACAGGACATACTTCTACACCGAAGATTGCAGCTGATAATACACTTGCAAACAAAAATTACTCCTTTCTGCGAGCATAAATTTCCCCGAATATTTATGTGCATATAAATCATTACAAGTCTCCACCCACTGCTCATTGCTTTTCGCAATTGAAGCAGCGGACTTACTTGATTTGGTTAAATTATTTTATATGGGATCTTTCTGAGAAATCAGATTTGAAAAAAAGATTATCTTTTATTATAGTCCATTTTGCTCCATTTTGCAATAGTGCAATTTGTTCTGTTTTATACTTTCTTCACAATAGGATGTTCAATCAGAGATTCATAGCAGCACATCAGAATCTTCTTATCGGAATCCGATTGAGATCAAAATATCTAACAGAGAGGTGAATCATATGAAATTTCAGCGTATTCAGGATTTACGAACAGACGCAGACCTGTCTCAGAGACAGCTTAGTGAGATTCTTCATATCAGCCAGCGTTCTTATTCACACTACGAAACAGGATCACGCAACATTCCAATTGAAATGTTGATCAGACTTGCAAATTATTATGACATCAGTATCGATTATCTGGTCGGACGCACTGATAAAAAAGAAATGAACAAATAGAACTTCAAAACAAAAGGATTCCTGTAACCTGCTGCGTTACCTGAATCCTTTTGTTTTTCTTATATACTTTTATGTATTTACCATTATCCTCTGATCATGACGGTATCTGCAGACGGATGTATTTTCGCCCCTTCTGCTTTTGTCTTTGTTTTAATATTGACATACAGGATGCCGTTATCAAAAGTAAGATAACCTTTTGCCACATTCCCCAGGGAATCTGTAAAAGAAAATCTTGATGCATTGCCGGCTACAGATTTCTTTACCGTTGCTTCGCAGGTTGCTGTTTTTTTCCTGTTCGTCTGTGAATAAGTAAATGTAACCGATTTCTGACTGAGTTTCGTAATCTCGATCACAATTCTGCCATTCTTGCTGTGCCAGCTTCCCAGATAGTCATCCGGATCAAAAACATACGCTCTCTCCAGGACTGGAGTTGGCGTTGCCGTCGGGATCGGTGTAGGGGTCGGAGTCGGAGTAGCCGCTGGTGTCGGGGTTACAGTCGGAACACTTTCCAGTGCTGCGAGTGCTTCTTCCTTTCGCTGCTGCCTGTCTGCATTTTTTCTCTGCTGAACCAGCAGAGTTCCTGCAAGTATAAGCATAAAGAACAGTATCAGTACAAATATCAGAAGCTTCTTAAGTCTTCTTTTCTTGTTGTTCCTTTTCTGTTTCATCTGATTCCGATTATTGATTTCCGACAAATTTTACGTCTCCTCTTTGTTTTCGTATTTCTTACATTAATGCATTCTTTAGCTGTTTTTCAACAGAATATTTTTATTCTTTTCCGTCCCAGCAGTAAGTACAAAGTTTGCAGGGAGAAATTCCGATGGATTCTTTCAGATCATCCAGTCTGTGGAATTTCAGAGATGTGAAGTTTAATTCCTTGCGGATTTCTTCCAGCATTTCTTTATAATTGGTTGAATTCGGGTCTGCATAATCTGAAAGGATCTTATCGCTGACATTATCACCTTCACGTTTCGCAATAATGCGTCTTGTGATCAGATCCATCTCTGATTTGGAACGTGAGAAGTTCAGATATTTACATCCATACAGCAACGGCGGACATGCAGGACGGATATGTACTTCTTTGGCCCCGTTTCTGTAAAGAAATTCTGTGGTTTCTCTTAACTGAGTTCCACGTACAATGGAGTCGTCGATCATAAGAAGACTCTTGTCCTTGATCAGACGATGTACAGGAATCAGCTTCATTCTGGCGATCAAGTTTCTCTGGCTCTGGTGAGTCGGCATAAAAGATCTCGGCCAGGTTGGTGTATATTTGATAAACGGGCGGGCAAAAGGTACGCCGGACTGGTTGGCATATCCGATGGCATGGGCAATACCGGAATCCGGAACTCCGGCTACAATGTCAGGATTTACTTCTCCTTTATCTCGTTTTGCCAGCATATCCCCACAATGATAACGCATTTCCTCTACATTGATGCCTTCATAGGTTGAAGTCGGATATCCATAATATACCCATAGGAAAGAACAGATACGCATCTCTTCTCCAGGCTTCTGCAAAGTTTCCACTCCATCAGGAGTCACTGCAACAATTTCCCCTGGTCCAAGTTCTTTGAGATCTTCATATCCAAGGTTCAGATATGCAAAGCTCTCAAAAGATACACAACAGGCATCTTCTTTCTTTCCAATGATCAACGGAGTTCTTCCCAGACGATCACGGGCTGCAAGCAGACCTTTTGGTGTAAGGATCAGCATGGTCATGGAACCCTCGATTACTTCCTGTGCATAATGAATTCCCTCGATCATGTTATCTTTCTGATTGATCAGGGCAGCTACCATTTCTGTAGGGTTGACACTTCCTCCACTCATTTCCAGGAAATGAGTACATCCATTCTTGAAACAGGTAGCGATCAGTTCATCCATGTTATTAATCTTTCCAACTGTGGTGATCGCGAAATTTCCAAGGTGAGAGCGTACCAGAAGCGGCTGTGGTTCATTATCTGAAATACATCCGATTCCCAAGTTTCCTTCCATATCACCGATGTCGCCATCGAACTTTGTTCGAAATGGTGCATTCTCAATGTTATGGATGACACGGTCGAAACCACGTTTCGTATCATACACTGCCATTCCACCTCTGCGTGTTCCCAGATGTGAATGATAATCAATTCCGAAGAAAAGGTCCAGAACGCAGCTGGACTTTGATGCTACTCCAAAAATTCCACCCATTATCGTATTCTCCTTTTGTTCATTATCTCAGGGCTATCTGCCCCGCCTCACTTTTTACTGATAACCGTACAGATGCACAGGCACCTTATCCGGTTAAACGACACTACCCATTATATAGAACACAAATTTATAAGTAAAGTGTTTTGTACCCTGCAAAACCAACCTCTTTTTGGTGTCTGCTTACAATTTTTGGCTTTTCTAAATGTTCTTTACAGCTAATTTCTTATTCAGAATACCTTTTTCTTTTCACAACCTCACAGTCATTCAGTCTCTTTACAGAATAGCAGACTGTTTAATAGTTACTTTTTTTCTTTAATAACACCTGTGCGGTATGCATCCAGCAGCTGAATAAGCTCTTGTATCCTCTCTTTTAAGGCATGCCCGGTATCTGTATCACCTACAAGCTGACGTCTGGACATATAGCTGACAGCCACACGGTTTGATACGATATCTGTTTCCTTTGCTACAGCATCTGCCTTAGATGTAAACGGCTCATGAGCGGTAAGATTCAGTCCATAAGAATTATAGATCAACGTATATCCGGCGATTCCGGTAACCTTCTGGTATGGCTTGGAGAATCCACCATCAATGACGATTACTTTGCCATTGCATTTGACAGGACTCTCACCTTCACTCTGATGTACAGGCACATGACCATTGATGATATGCCCTTTCTCGGGGTCCAAACCAAACTCCCGAAGCATATTATCTACTACCTCTTCGTTTTCCCAGAGACGGTAATAGGCATTCTTTTTCTCCTCATGAGTAGATGGATCTTCGATAAAATAGCGCTCAAAGGTGCTCATTTTGCTCTTGCCAAACAGTGGAGAATCCGGAGCTGCCCAGATATACCACATGATATCCCTGCCTTTCTTCTGCTCTTCTTTTCCTACAGAATAGAAGGCACGGCGCACATAAGTTTCCAGCGCATCATATAACTCTTTTCCTTTATAGCTTTTTCCATAAATCTGTACTTCACGGAAGGTTCCATCCTCATTCAATGGGATGCTTCCATGGAATAAAAGATTTCCATTATATACAGTGTAAAGACCACCTTTATCAAGCAGAAGACGGATATGATTCTGCAGTTTCTCGCAGTTTCTGAATGCAGAAGACAGCTTATCCATAACCTCTTTCTCACCATCTGTAAGATCATAAGGATGTTTCCAGTCGATGGTCGGGAAATTGCTGTCGCGGAGTGGGTATTCTTTTCCGTCCGCCAGTGTAATCGTGCCTTTCTTCGGGTCAATTCTGTGAAGAAGTGCGCGGTCTTCCATGTGGAATTCTTTGTGCTTGCGCACCAGTTTTCCTTCTAATTTAAACTGGATCACTGCGATGGCCTTGTGCATTTTTTTGCCCAGTTCTTCTTCCAGAATATTGTAGTTGGAGGCACCTTTCATGGCAAAAATATCGCATGGATCATCCTTGTAAGCTTCCATGACAAAGGTTGCCAGCGGCAGCATATTGATACCGTAGCCGTCTTCCAGAATGTCAAGGTTGCCGTAACGGATGCTGTTTCTTACTACTGTGGCAATGCAGGCTTTCTGGCCTGCTGCTGCGCCCATCCAGACTACATCATGGTTTCCCCACTGGATATCCAGTGAATGGTACTGCATCAGGCGATCCATGATGAAATGCGGGGCAGGTCCTCTGTCGTAAATATCTCCAAGGATATGCAGATGATCTACAACCAGACGCTGGATCAGTTCTGCCAATGCAATGATAAAGTCCTCTGCGCCGCCAATTTCGATGATGGTATTTACGATGGAATCGTAATAAGCTTCTTTGTCCAGAACCTCTGCTTTCTCTGTAATCAACTCTTCAATTACGTATGCATAATCTGCCGGAAGTGCTTTGCGTACTTTGGATCTGGTGTACTTGGACGCTGTGGTTTTGCAGATTTCGATGAGACGGTACAGAGTAATTTTGTACCAGTTCTCCATGTCATCTTCTTTTTCCTTAACCAGATCCATTTTCTCTTTCGGATAGTAGATCAGGGTTGCAAGAGAGCGTTTATCACTATTGCTAAGGGTATGACCAAATACATCATCAATTTTCTTTCTCACTGCTCCTGAACCATTTCGCAGTACATGGGAAAACGCCTGATATTCGCCATGAAGGTCCGACATAAAGTGTTCGGTTCCTTTCGGCAGATTCAGGATAGACTGAAGATTAATGATCTCCGTGGATGCCTTTCCTATTGTAGGGTAAATCTCTGCAAGTCTCTGTAAATATCTTAATTCTTCTTTTCTCATATTCATCTCCTGTTGTCGTGGGTGTAAATCAACCAGTAAAGTCAAATAATGACATCTGGTTAGACTGCGGAATATCGCCAAACAGATTCAGATCATCCATCAGATCAATAACTGTTTTGCTGACCTTCGTTCTGTCACGGAAGTCATCTTTTGACAGGAATTTTCCTTGTTTTGCAGCATCTACAACTGCGTCTGCAGCTTTGTCTCCCAGTCCGTCTATGGTCGCAAGGGACGGCATCAGTTTACCGTCTACAATCTGGAATCGCTGGGCTTTGGCAGTGTAAAGATCGATAGGTACAAACTCAAAACCTCTCGCATACATCTCCTGTACGATACGCATATCCTTCAGGGTATCCTGCTCTTTCTTAGATGCGGCATCACCTTTCTTACGTATCTCTGCCATGTAATATTCCAGACGCTCCTTACCCATACACATCAGTTCATAGGAGAACGCAGTTGCACGTATACTGAAATATGCCGCATAATACGCCAGCGGCTGGAACACTTTATACCATGCGATTCGGTATGCCATCATAACGTATGCCGCAGCATGAGCTTTCGGGAACATATATTTGATCAGCTTACATGACCAGATATACCAGTCCGGTACATCGTGTTCTTTCATTGTCGTGATCCACTCATCACGGAGACCTTTTCCTTTACGGACACTCTCCATAATAGTAAATGCCAGACCGCTCTCTACGCCTTTACCGATGAGGTAGATCATGATGTCATCTCGGGTACAGATAGCTGTTGAAATAGTTGCCTTTCCTTCCTGGATCAGTACCTGGGCATTGCCAAGCCATACATCAGTACCATGAGAAAGTCCCGCAATACGTATCAGATCAGAGAAATATTTCGGCTTGGTATCAATAAGCATCTGCATAGCGAAATCAGTACCAAACTCCGGAATTCCAAGACATCCAAGTTTGCATCCGCCTATGGATTCCGGTTCTATTTTAAGCGCTTTTGTGCTTGCAAACAGAGACATAACGTCCCTCTGATCCAGAGGAACATCCCTTGCGCTGATACCGGTCAGGTCCTCCAGCATTCGGATCATGGTCGGATCATCGTGTCCCAGTATGTCAAGTTTCAGCAGGTTTCCATCAATGGAATGGTAATCAAAATGTGTGGTAATGATGTCACTGTTTACATCGTTTGCAGGATGCTGCACAGGGGTAAACTTCTCAATTTCCTCTCCAACCGGAAGTACAATAATACCTCCCGGATGCTGTCCTGTGGTACGGCGGACTCCGGTGCATCCCTGTACAATTCGATTAATCTCACAGTAACGTTTATGCACGCCGCGCTCTTCGAAATAGTTTTTCACATAACCGAACGCCGTCTTCTCCGCAAGGGTACCGATGGTTCCTGCTTTGAAGGTCTGGCCTTTACCGAAGATAACCTCTGTGTATCTGTGGGCGTTTGCCTGGTATTCACCGGAGAAGTTAAGATCAATATCAGGCTCTTTATCTCCCTTGAATCCAAGGAAAGTTTCGAACGGGATATCAAATCCCTCTTTCTTCATCTTAGTTCCACACTTTGGACAGATCTTGTCAGGCATATCGCATCCTGCCATACCTGCATATTTCTTTACTTCCGGTGAATCAAAATCACTGTATTTACAATCCGGATTCGGGCAGAGATAGTGCGGCGGCAGAGGATTTACCTCTGTGATACCTGACATAGTTGCTGCCAGAGAAGATCCTACGGATCCTCGGGAACCGACCAGATATCCATCCTCATTAGACTTCCATACCAGTTTCTGAGCAATAATATACATTACGGCATAACCGTTGGAAATAATGGAGTTAAGTTCTCGGTCCAGACGGCTCTCTACGATCTCAGGCAGGGGATCTCCGTACATTTCGTGAGCTTTTGTAAAACAGATATTCTTCAGATCCTGGTCTGAATTCTCGATGACCGGCGGGAATTTATCCGGATGGATCGGAGAGATTTTCTCAATCATATCTGCAATCTTATTGGTATTTGTAATAACTACTTCTTCTGCTTTCTCGCTTCCAAGATAGGCAAATTCTTCCAGCATTTCCTCTGTAGTACGCAGATACAGAGGTGCCTGTTCATCTGCATCCGAGAAACCGCTTCCTGCCATGATGATCCTTCGGTAAACCTCATCCTGCGGGTCCATGAAGTGCACATCGCAGGTTGCTACTACAGGCTTCTTAAACTGTTCTCCCAGTTTCACGATCCTGCGGTTCATTTCACGCAAATCTTCTTCAGAATTGATCATATCGTGCTTGTCATCTGCGATCATAAATTTATTATTTCCGATCGGCTGAATTTCCAGATAGTCATAAAAATTTACCAGTCTGGCAATCTCTGTCTCAGGTGCATTTCGCAGCAGCGCCTGATACAGTTCGCCCGCCTCACATGCACTTCCTACCAGAAGTCCGTCGCGGTATTTCTCCAGGATACTCTTCGGTACACGAGGACGTCTGTGATAATATTTCAGATGAGACTGACTCACCAGTTTATACAGATTAATACGACCTGTTTCATTTCTGGCAAAAATAATTACGTGGTATGTCGGCAGTTTCTTAATGGTATTGGCAGAAACTGCACCCTGTTTGTTCAACTCATTTACATCAAGAATATCACGGTCTGCCAACATCTTTACAAATTTTACAAAAATCTCTGCAGTGCAGGCAGCATCATCTACTGCACGGTGATGATTTTCCAGAGAAACACCTACTGCTTTCGCTACTGTATCCAGCTTAAATCTGTTCAGTGCAGGAAGCAGAAAACGTGCCATACCTACTGTATCTACATAAGTAAAATCATGCTCGATCCCCAGTCTGTCGCAGTTTTTCATAATGAATCCCATATCGAAATCTGCATTGTGTGCAACCATCACTGCACCCTTACTGAATTCAAGGAATCTCGGCAAAACCTCCTCGATCGTCGGGGCATCCATAACCATACTGTCATTGATGCTGGTAAGCTGTTCAATACGGAACGGAATCGGAACTTTCGGGTTTACAAATGTAGAAAAACGGTCCGTGATCTCACCGTTCTCTACCAGTACCGCACCAATCTCAATAATCTGACAAGTCAGGGAAGAGAAACCGGTAGTCTCGATATCGAAAACTACAAATCTGCCGTCCAGCTTCTGTCCTTTTCCATTGGTAACCATCCCCTTTAAATCATCTACCAGATATCCTTCCATACCATAAAGAACCTTAAAATCGGAATCCTTCGGCACGCATCCGCCCCATGCATCGAAACAGTGGTTTGCCTCAGGGAATGCCTGAACAACACCATGATCTGTAATTGCAATGGCAGGATGTCCCCATTCATACGCACGCTTTACCAGAGACTTGGCATCTGTAACACCATCCATATCACTCATCTTTGTATGGCAATGGAGCTCTACTCGTTTCTGAGGACTGGTATCCACTCTGGAAGTTGTAAAGTTGGCAATCTTCTTGATTCCTGCGATAGATGCGATCGTCAGCTCACTGTCAAACCGGTCTACAGTTGTTACACCGCGGAACTTCAGAAATGCACCCTTCTTTACATGTTCTGTCACTTCCGGCACCTGTTCATTTCGCAGAAACATTTTTACTACAATACTGTCTGTAAAGTCCGTGATCGGGAAGATCAGGATAGTCTTTTCATTACGGATTTCTCTTGCCTCTACATCCATAACCTGACCCCTGACAATGACCTCACCCATTTCACCGGTAATTGTTTCCAGTGCAACAGGTTCGCCTTCGAAATCTCTTCCATAGATAACATCCGGGTTACTGTCTCTTCGGAAACCGCCTCTGAAATCGCCTTTCTTGTCCCTGCGGTCGCCAAAGGCTGCTTTCTTATCTTTCTTCTCCTGCTGAGGTCTCTCAATCTTCTTTTCCGTTTTTTTATCATCGCTTCCGGCATTTTCGGATTGGTCAGTTTCCTCACTTTTTGCATTCATTTTCGCATGACGGATTACATTTTCAACTTCCTGTGCGATCTGGACTGCTGCATTCTTACGATATTTACTTTCCTGAGTTTCTGTAAATTCCAGTTCTACTTTTAAGTCCATTCCGCATCTCTCACAGAAAACTTTCTGTAGATACTCAACCAGAATTTCGCTCTTCTCTCTTGCAATTACAGAGTCAGGCAGAACCATATGAAGATCATGCTCTCCTGGAAAAGAAATCTGTGCCTGCTTGAACATGTTGTACTCCAACATGTTGTAATTGCGCAGTTCCAATTCCATACTGGATCTGTATGTGTCCAGAAAATTCTGCGGAGTATACTGCCCTGAAAGGCGAAACTTCTCAATGACAGTAACCGTCACTCCAAGCCCTGCAAAAAACTGACGCTCGATCTGGTCTTCCAGTGCAAAAATATGCTTTTTATGGATCCAGCGTTCACTTTTTATATAGACCCAGATATGTGTTTTGGAAGGATTACAGGAAACTCTGGTCACATATACCATTTCCAGCAATTCTTCCAGTTCTTTCTTCACTTTTAAATTGGGAAATACATCAAAAAAGTCTTTTTCCAAAATAAAATCTCCCTATTCTTTCCAGTTCAAAAGTTCCTGACGCAGCGTTTCCAGAAGCTGGTCTTCCGGAACTTTCTGTATGATCTCACCGTGTTTGATCAGAAGTCCGACACCCACTCCGCCTGCAATTCCGATATCTGCCTCTTTCGCTTCTCCAGGTCCGTTTACGACGCATCCCATAACTGCTACTTTGATATCAAGCGGGATATCCTGTACCATAGTTTCCACCTGGTTTGCAAGACCGATCAGGTCAATCTGTGTACGGCCACAGGTTGGACATGATACCACTTCTACGCCGCCTTTACGGAGACCCAACGTCTTCAGGATACGTTTGGCAGATTTGATTTCTTCCAGCGGTGCACCTGTGAGTGATACACGGATCGTGTCGCCGATTCCCTGATTCAAAATGATCCCCAGACCAATAGCAGATTTGATATTTCCGGAATAAAGGGTTCCTGCTTCTGTAATTCCTACATGAAGTGGATAGTTTGTTTTCTCTGCAATAAGTTCATGAGCTTTTGCACACATAAGAACATCCGAGGATTTAATGCTGATAACCAGATTGTCGTAGCCTAAATCTTCAATGATATGCACTTTATCCAGCGCACTCTCCACCAGACCTTCTGCTGTAACTCCATGGTATTTTTCCACAAGTTCTTTCTCAAGAGAACCACTGTTTACACCGACACGGATCGGAATTCCACGTTCTTTGGCTACATCAACAACTGCTTTAATACGTTCTGTACTTCCGATATTTCCAGGATTAATACGAATCTTGTCTGCACCGTTTTCCATTGCTGCAATAGCAAGACGGTAATCAAAATGAATGTCTGCTACCAGCGGAATGTGAATCTGTTTCTTGATTTCTTTTAATGCTTTTGCAGCTTCCATGGTTGGTACCGCGCAACGGATAATATCGCATCCTGCCTGTTCCAGTGCAAGGATCTGAGCTACTGTCTGCCCCACATCTTCAGTCTTGGTATTAGTCATAGACTGGATTAAAATTGGATTGCCGCCGCCGATTTTTCTGTCACCGATCTGGATGACTTTTGTATGATCTCTGTACATAATTACTCCTTTTTTCAACTCACATCTGGCATTTTCGCAGAATATGACACGAAAAGATTTATACTGTTTATTTTCACTTTCTCTGCCTTTACTGCCTTATACATCTAGTATACCAACAAGTTGATTTCTTGAACAATCTCGCGTCTAAATTTCTTATTTCCGCGTTGTCGTCGGTCGCCGTAGCCACCGCTACGCCTCCTTCCTCCGCCTTGAAATAAAAAAATTTATCCTGCAAGATTGTTTCAAGAATCAACTTGTCAGCACACTAGCAGAAACAGGAGCAACCGAATTTCCGGAAGCTCCCGCCCATTATCAAGCGGTCAAAATCTCCGCTATCAGTTACATATTTCTACTGTCTGATTTCCAGAAGCTTACGCTTCAGTTCACCTTCCATACGGCGCATTTCTGACTCTGCTGCCTGTCTCTTCTGACGCCCTTCCATCTGAATACGCATTACATCGTCTAATGTCTGGATCAGGTCTGCATTTGTTTTCTGAAGTGTCTCAAGATCTACTACACCTCGTTCTGATTCCCTGGCAGTTTCAACAGTCGCCATATGCAACATTTCTGCATTCTTCTTCAGAAGTTCGTTGGTGATATCTGACACCTGTCTCTGTGCTTTTGCCGCTTCTGCAGAATGTGCAATTCCAAGAGAAAGAACCATCTGGCTTTTCCATAATGGAATGGTATTTACGAGAGTGGTCTGGATTTTCTCTACCATTACAGTGTCATTATTCTGAATCAGACGAATCTGCGGCGCAGTCTGCATTGCAATCGTACGGGTAAGATCCAGATCATGCAGTTTCTTTTCGAAACGGTTACATTTCTCATCCAGATCTCTGGCTGCCTGAGCATCCTCCGGAAGTCCACTCAGTGCTGCTTTATTCTTCATTTCTGCAAGTTTACCGTTTCTGGTTTCTTCCAGTTTCTTTTTTCCCGCAAGGATATACATACTAAGTTCTTTATAATAATTCAGATTCTGCTCATACATCTTATCCAGCATTGCAGAATCCTTGAGCAGGCGTACCTGATGCTGCTGAAGAGAGTCTGCGATCTTTTCAATGCTGACTTCTGCTTTATCGTATTTATTCTTCATATTCTCAATCTTGGAGGACTGTTTCCTAAAGAATCCGAAGAATCCACTTTCTTCCTGTGCATCGAAACCTTTCAGTTCACTGACTACATTTGTGATCAGTTCTCCAATCTCACCGAGATCCTGCATCTTTACATTTTCCAGGGCTGTATCGGAGAAATCTGCCATTTTCTTCTGAGTTCCGGCACCGTACTGAAGAAT
The DNA here is from genome assembly GCA_905209435.1 of uncultured Blautia sp. The sequence goes on from CAJLTE010000047.1 coordinate 18,706, forward strand.
CTGGTTTGTATTCTCAATATCGATTTTTGCAGCAAATTCCGCTACCATCTGCTGCTCTGCCGGTGTCAGCACCGGCACTTCCGGTTCAGGCGTCGATTGTTTAACTTCTGCCATTTCTTCTTTCTCCTCCGCTGTTCCAAGGTCCGGTTCCAGTGTCAGTGATGGTGCTTCCATTTCAAAATCCTTAAATTCGTTTCCCATGTTTTCTCCTTTTGATCAGGCTTTTCAGGCGTTTTATAAACGCCGTAACCCCTTGACTTTATTGAGCTTACTCCATTGATTTATATAAATACCACCAGATTTCTGTTCTTCTGTAACGCTTTTTTCATTTTCACGGTCCCCAGGAATAGGCTGCGTGATAGCGGAAATATGCCTTATAGTAGCTCCGATATCTGCTCTTTGATACGGATTTTCCATCAATCCAGTACTTTACTTTAATCTTGCCATTTGACTGACGTTGTCCGACATAATCAGACATGGTAAGATTGATATAAAGTTTGCGCCCTTTGATCTTAAAAATATTTCTTGAAACGCTTCTTCCTGTGATATAAGTCTTTACAATAAATGTCTTATCTTTTTTGTTGTAAAAAAGTTTCTGCGGTCCCAAATAGGAGGTACGCATGGTCGCAACCGGCCGCACCTTTCCTCTGTAGATTGTCCAGACCAGCATCACTCTTGCCCGTTCACTGTAGAAAAAGGCCTCCGGAATATTGTCGCCATTTACATCACGGAAGATGTAACGAAGGTTATCATCATCATACACTGTTTTCATGGAAATAGTCTTTCCACAGTCATTATATTTCCAACCGGAACGGCTTCTTAAATCATAGTTGATATTCAGACACGTGCCATTTCTTCCCCAGTAGCTTAATTTATTGTTGTACATTCGAACTGCTTTCTGATAACTGATCCCAGCTGCCTGTACCGGTGTGGCTGGGATTCCTGCGCTCAGAAACAGTCCCACCATAATTCCTAAGATTGTTCTGATAAAAAATGTTCTGATCTTTTTCATTCGTTTTCCTTACTGTTAATTATTCTTCATTTTCGCAAAGTCATCGTCTGTCAGACCTTCCTGTGCCAGCAGAGTATGCAATACAGAAATATCGCTGGAAACATCCCATGCAGTTTCCTGGAATACAGAATCCAGAAGTTTCTCAAACGCCTGATTAAGCGTATCAAGTGTATCCTCTATCTCTTTCTTGGATGACTGGATATTCTCGCCCTGTACAGGCATTTCATCCATTTCTTCATATGCGTCCAGCAGTTTCACAGTCATCGGCAGATAATAGTTCATCATCTTTTTCAGATCAGGAATAATCTCCGGATGCTTCTCTGCACGTTCGAAAATTTTCTCAACGATCAGTTCCATTCTGGAAATCTTGGCTGAAATCTCCACGCCTGGAATTGCATCATTGCTTTTATGGATTTTATCCAGAAACTCATTTCCCTTATCCAGAACTTCCTGAACCTCCGGAGAAATGCTCTCTTTGTTTTTCTTCTGTTCAGCCTGAATACGTTCTTCTTCCTGCTTCTTGTCTTCCAGTGCTTTTATTGTCTGAGTATATTGCTGATAAGTTTCGTTGCTTGTAATGAGACAAGTTTCCTGCTCATCAATATGGCCCTGACGAAACCATTCGTTATCTATCATCTTCTTAATATCTTTTTTTACAAATTTCACCGGTTTATTAACTGCAGCGGAAAGCTGTTCAAAATTACAGTATGTGTGAGTTCCCAGTGTGTCGATATACTTCTGGAAACGTTCCAGTCTGCCTAATTTTTTTATACCCCCTGTCAGAAGTCCCACACCTGTCAGTGCTCCCGCAGTCAGAAGGCAGATTCCGCCAAGCACACGAGAATTCATATGCCCCATTGCACCGAAGACAGACAAAGCCAATGTACCAAGTCCCATGCCGCTGGCAAGGAGACCGCCGGATATGGCAAGCATCATTCCTTTTATTCTTCCGCCCGTATTCTTATCATAAAGAGTCAGCATGCGTTCTTTGGCTTTCTGTTTCTCCAGTTTCTTACGCTCCTGTTCCTGCTCACGTTCACGTCTGCGACGTTCTTCAAACTCTTTTGTCTTATTGTGGTATTCATAATTCGAAGACTGTCCATTTCCTGAACCGAACATACTGTTCAGCCCGTTCTTGATTGCTTCACTTCCGGAGTCTACAGCAGAATTTACTGCACTGTTTACAGTCTGCCCTACTGTCTGTTTAATGTCTTCTGTCATCTGGCGATAGTCTTTAGTAGCAACTGCTGTATCTATGATCTTCTTTATTCTGTCTCCAAGTTCACCTAAATCTTCAAAATTTTCGCTCATGTTGTCCTCCATTTTTCTATTCCATATTATAGCGAAATACATTATAAAAAACAAGACTGCGCTTACCGGTCATTCCTGCCATTTAGTCATTCCAGATTACCTGTGGCAATGGTATTTTAGCTTGTATATCCTGGTTTTTTTTAATTTTTTCACGAATTTTTCATTGAAATCGGAAATTTCCCATTGAACTTAGCAATCAAAAGTTTTACAATGGTAAAGAGATAAACAGTAATCACACTTCAAAAATACTGTAAATATGTGTGAACGGAGGAAAGATTCATTATGGAAAAAAAGAATATCGACTGGAGCAGCTTAGGCTTCGGTTACGTACAGACCGATTATCGTTATGTATCTAAATTCAAAGACGGCGCATGGGATGCCGGAGAACTGACAACAGATCCTAATGTAACACTGAACGAATGTGCAGGTGTTTTCCAGTATGCGCAGACAGTTTTCGAAGGAATGAAGGCTTACACTACAGAAGACGGACATATCGTTACTTTCCGTCCTGACTTAAATGCAGAACGTATGGCAAACTCAGCAAAGAGACTTGAGATGCCTGTATTCCCGGAAGACCGTTTTGTTGATGCAATTGTTCAGACTGTAAAAGCTAACGCAGCATATGTTCCGCCATACGGTTCAGGCGCAACTTTATATGTTCGTCCATATATGATGGGTACTAACCCGGTTATCGGTGTAAAACCTGCTGATGAGTATATGTTCCGTGTATTCACTACACCTGTAGGACCATACTTCAAAGGCGGTGCTAAACCAATCACAATCCGCGTCAGTGATTTCGACCGCGCTGCACCTCATGGAACAGGTCATATCAAAGCAGGTCTTAACTATGCAATGAGCTTACATGCAATCGTAGATGCTCACAAGAACGGATTCGATGAGAACATGTATCTTGATGCAGCTACACGTACCAAGGTAGAAGAAACAGGCGGTGCTAACTTCATCTTCGTTACAAAAGACGGCAAAGTTGTCACACCGAAGTCCAACAGTATCCTTCCTTCTATCACACGTCGTTCCTTAATCTATGTTGCCAAGGAATACCTGGGATTAGAAGCTGAGGAAAGAGAAATATACTTCGATGAAGTGAAAGATTTCGCTGAATGTGGTCTCTGCGGTACTGCTGCAGTTATCTCTCCTGTCGGAAAGATTGTTGACCATGGTAAAGAAATCTGTTTCCCAAGCGGAATGGAGAAAATGGGTCCGGTTATCCAGAAACTCTATGACACATTAACAGGTATCCAGATGGGACGTATCCAGGCTCCGGAAGGATGGCTGAAAGTTATTGAATAAATAACATCTGACTGCCAGACAGTTAACGATTTTCAACATCAGAAGAATTGTTGCTGTTCATACACTGCTATCCCGCTGAGAACGTAATGAATAGTAACGTAGATTTTCACTATACAAAAACATCCCTCAGAATCAGTTTAAACACATTCTGAGGGATATTTTTTCTTTTACATCACTGGTTTTTCCGTCTTTTCCGGTTCTGCTTTGTTCCTTCTATTTCTTTCTCTCATACTTCACAAACTGATACTCCAGATCAAAGTATGTCTGCTCATCGCTCTCTCCCGTAATTTCCCATTCATCATCTTCGTCCAGATTTGGGAAATGGCTGTCTGCTTCATATGCAAAGTCAATCTTTGTCACATGAGCTACGTCACAGTATGGAAGCATCTGCGCATAAATGCTGTCACCACCTATGCAGTAAACATCTTCTGCCGGATATTTCTTGATTTCTTCCATTGCTTCTTCGATGCTGTGCACCACAATGGCACCTTTTGCATCATAATCTTTATTTTTTGTGATGACAATATTTATTCTGTTTTTCAGCGGAAGTCCGTTTGGAAAACTTTCCAGAGTTTTTCTGCCCATTACTACTACTTTTCCACTTGTTTCTTCGCGAAACATCTTCATATCTGCAGGGATGCTTACAAGAAGTTTATTATCCTTACCGATTCCCCAGTTCTGATCTGCTGCTACGATAATGTTCATTTTTCTTCTTCCTCTCTTAGCTGTTTTATGTTTTTTCGATATATTCTCAGATAGCCACCGGAATATTCTTAATCTGCGGCCATGTCTCATAATTCTCCACGATCAGGTCATCT
>CAJLTE010000048.1 GCA_905209435.1 uncultured Blautia sp.
AACTCATTATACATCAGAAAGCCCTGTACGATATTTTTTTATGAAAAAGTTGTAACGTGGTGTAGGTTAATTTAATATCGGATAAAACGTAAATTCTTTGATGTCAACAGCCTTCTTCACAGTCTGGCTGATCTCATCGATTCAGATGAGTAATTTTAAAACATTGTGGGATAATACCTTATAAAGTAAAAAACAGTCTGTCATGACAGAAGTTAATTCCATCAAAACAGACTGTTTTTTCTTTACCAATATTCTACAACAAGGTTTCTGCCTCATATTCATAGAATCTCTTTATTACTTCCTGCACCGGTTTCTCACATATTTCATAACTGTCGTCATTCCATGCCTCGGACGCTGAAGGCAGCTTTGGTGCCCATTCCCATAAAGCAAAGCCACAAAGCCATGATCTTTTCTTACAGGCTTCAAACATTGCACGATACCATTCACACTGTTCTTCCAGACGAAGTTCTCCCCGTAATTCCCAATTATTCGGAACCATTTCGGAACCTTTTCGCGACATGCATCCCGCTTCAGCAAAGAAAAATGGCTTCTGATATTTTAAGGCCGTTTTTTCGATACGATCCAGTTCCTGCTCCCATTTGTCAATCGGATAATAGCCACTGGAAGAGATCACATCAACACAATCCCACCAAGATACATGATCTTCCTGATATTTGTCCGTGTTATAAGATACCAGTCCATGATATTCCTTACGAATGGAGGCAATCACTTCTCGCCACTGCTTTTCTCTGTGTTCCGTCATTACCATCTCACATCCTGAAATAAAAATATCACACTGTTCTTCTTCCGCTATCCTTGCATAATGCGTCTGAAACTCCGTATAGGACGCAAACCAGTTTTCCCATTTTGGTTCGCATGGAACATCATGCTCAAAAAAACTGATGTAAGCTCGCCATGTTCCATCCTTACAATTTACTGTTGGCTTAATCCCCACTCGAATTCCTTTTTCTTTTGCATACCGTATCATACGAATCAGTTCTTCATCCGAGAATGTATCTTCTGAGGTATAGCATATTTCTTCCGAATGTGCCGTTTTTTGAATCCCCGCAGGCGCAAAGACAACAAAATCTGCTGCTGTCTGCTTGATCATATGATCAAAACTTTTTCGTGCTGTTTCTGTTGAAAGAGAACCTCTTTTGTGAAACGGTGCAAACGTTATCCCTTTCATAAACTTCATTGTGTTCATTTTTTTCTTATATCCTCTTTTCATTCTTTCTCATCATTTTCTCTACTCATCCAACGTGCCCACGCTGCAAGTCCTGCACCATGTTTCACTTCCCCTGTTGCCACAAGCGTCTGGAATTCTTTTACTGAAATCTCATGAAGCTTTAATACTTCTGCCGGATCCAATGATTCTTCTCCAAGCTTTCCACAACGAATAGCAAAAAGATGGATTTTTTCATTCGTAGAACCAAAAGATGGATAAACATATCCCAGTGGAATCACCTCCTCTGCCTTATATCCTGTCTCTTCTTTTAATTCACGGACTGCTGCCTGCTCTGGAGTCTCTCCGGGATCGATCAGTCCACCCGGAAGTTCCGTCTGCCAGGAACGGATAGGATAACGGTACTCTCGCAACGTAATAATATTTTCCCCATGAAACGGAAGTATACTGACTCCCTCAAGTATCTCAAGGTAATCATATGGCCTTACATTCCCATTAACACGAACCTCATCCTGTATGACATTAAAACGTCCTAATTTTATCTTTTCTGACCTTATTGTCTCAAAAGGACTTTTTATTTCCATGTACAATTCGCCTCCGTTTTTCTTTAATTAAAGTTAATTCAACTTATATTTAGCCTAAATCTATCACTATATTTCTTTTTTGTCAACTTAATTTAAGTTAATTAATCTGTATTTGCTATATTATGTGATTAATATATAAATCAGGATAAAGATTTTTTGATGGAGTATCCCTTATTCTCTTGAAGTGCAAGTCTTCTTGTCAGCTCAACGGCTCCTTCGATCGTTTCGAGGTCTCGATTGTTTAAGTCGAAATCTCTGACGGCTTCTTTTGCCTTTACAATTGCATTGTATTTTTTTACAGGTATTTTCTTGATGGTTAATCTCCTTCTGTTTTTTCTAATAATATGACAGAACGGGAAACTCTTCTTTTTGTACGAAAAAAATCTTAACTTATTTTTTGTACTATAACTCTTTTTGAGTTAAGATACGGTAACAAAGTTAAGATTAGCCTCAAAGCCGCATTATTACTGAAGATTTTGCTTTTTTAAAAATCAAAAACCTCCGCGGTGTTTTCATGATTCCGCGGAGATAAATGGGAGAAAATCTACTATACAAAGCGTTCGAAGTGATTCGATAATTACTGTATTACATACTTTGTTCCTTGGTTCTACCTATCAATCCCAACTGCTTTATGTCAACAGTTTCGTTTTGCATCCGATACACAAATTCTTGTATATCTGCATAAACCCCATGGGGAGCTGTAATTTTAATTGTAGGATCAACTAATTCTGTTAAACGAAAAACATCATTCTTATGTTTCTTTATATTTTTACTGTCAACATGTTCTCCTGCGAATTTACGATCTGTCAAATCCATCCATGCTTTTGCCTTAAACGGAATCAAATATGCCGCATCCAAAACAGTGACTCCATCAATTGTGACTTTCCCCTGTTTCAAAAAATCATAATAATCTCCATCTAAAAGAATCGCAGACAGACTTGAAATATCCTCGTCTATTGGTAGCGGCGTTAACACTGCACTTTCTGGAAGCTGAATGGCATCTGACTTTCGAGAAAAAAGTTCAATCATCGCAGGAAACTGGTTTGAGCTTGGATGAGTGAACCGATAAAACTGAGATACTCCTGAGCTTTTATTACAATGTTCATATCCAGCCTGTTTTACATATTCCCAAAATTTTTTTCCAAAATTAACGTCAACTGCTTCTATAATTAAAACCAGGTCAATGTCCTTTGTTGCGCGGAAGTCTAATCCTTCCTCTGACATCAGAATGTCACACGCTGTTCCCCCAATGATAGCATACTGTTCTTCGTTTCCTTTGAACCATTCTGTCAGGTGGATATTCGCAATCCGCTTCGCTACTTGCTCATAACCAAATAACTGCTCCGCAGTTTATCAGAAGGCGCTTGCACGCCTCCTGATACAAGCAAGTCCCCACCCACTGCTTATTGCTTTTCGCAATTGAAGCAGGGGACTTACTTGATTTGGTTAAAAACTCATCCTGGATCCTTCTGAAACCTCATCTTCTGTAATTGTTCCCATTACCATCTCATATACTGTGTTTGCGTCCATGTGTGAACCTCCTGTTATGTGTTTTTGTGTGTATGTTTATACGACATCAGATATTCTTTTTCTCCACAAAAACAGTTCGCAAAATACCTGCCTTTTTCGACATTTTGCGTTATACAAAATACCAGCAGTTTAAAAATCTGGCATTTGGAGGCTGATCATGAAAAGGGATGCATATTGCATCCCTTTTTTCATATGGAAACAGTCATTACTTTTCCCATGAATAAAATTTCATCATTGCTCCTGTCATAGATTAGGAAGGCAAATGGGCGGGTAAGCTCCACAGTTTTGATGATCGGTTCACCCTCCTCCGCGGCCGACATGCACTCCATGACGACTGCAGTCACTGCCGCTGCTTTCGTGCCGTTTTCATCCAACTCCAACTTTGTTTTCTGAAGGATCGTATCCACATTTACGTTTTTATCCGCAATACCGGAGAAATCAGCATCGCTGGAAAAGATGTCATCAAGCCCCAGACCTGAGAGAATATCATTTAATACAGTAGTAGTCTCAAACTCAAGCTTTGGCATCTTACACTGGACTTCGTCATACTCTGGCTGGGATTTCAGAAGTTCTCCGATATCCAGATCTTCAAGGCTGAAATCCCCCTGGTCGTTTGGCAGGATACCTATGAAATTTAATCCGTTAGCGTAGTCCCTGCCAAATGCAGCAGCTTTGTCGTTCTCATAATACCGGTCCCCTGTACATGTCATGTAATTGGTCTTTTCAGTATCCCCAAAATCTTCTTCCGTTTCAGAAACATCCCATGACTCCCCGCTCCATCCGGACTCAAAATACAGAGAATTGGTTAAGCATAGTCCTGTATTGTCGCCGATAAGATCCGGAGTTATGATCTCCGGGATCAGACCTTCTGTGTTTTTGTCACACCAGGAGTTGATGATGCCGCATGTTTTCTCCGCAGCAGAAAAATCCACGTTTTCTACCTCAGCCCCAAAACTGTCCGATACTGTATTCCTGAATTTCTCCTGAAGCGTCAGCTCATCATCTGCCCAGACCGCATCTGCGATCTTTAATTTCGACTTGTATCCGTAATTCTCATCTTCGGTATTGTATTCCCCTATCTTGCTCAGGTATTCTTTTGCATAGGAAGCAAAATCATCGGTTCCCAGGTAATCACCCAGGACTTTTTGGGTCTCCCCTTTTGCACCTTCCGCAATCATGCCGAGTGCGAAGTTAAGGCTTGTGGGACTGAACATGATGTTTTTTTCACCGGCTGCTGCAGAAATCTGATCTGTCATTTTTACGGAATTCTGCAATACTGCGGTTTTGTCGATATCAGATTTCTCTTCTTCAATAGATGCTGCAATCTGGACCTCATGGTCTTTTGCGGAATCGGCATATACATTGGCAACTGGCATTACGACAGTCATCGCCGTCATTATCCCGGCTAACAGTTGGTTTCTTCTCATAAGGCATTTCCTCCTCTGGCGTTTTCTTTAGTTTAACATATTTTTCTTTCGGTTTTGTAATCTGCGGAGAACAAAGATCTTGCAGGATGGAAGGCCTGAAGCAGCAATACAACAGAAATGCATAAAAAAACAGAGACCGTTGGCCTCTGCTTTCTGTATGTTACTTTTCCGTAATGACATTGCAGGAATCTAATATCTCATCTGTAAGCATCGGGTTGTAATGCTCATCATCTTGTAATGTACAAGAATCTACATAAGATCCGACATTATTAAGTCCAAAAGATACCGTTGAAATACCATCAAGTGTTGTTTTTTCCGAAAATACATTTTCCTCCGCCATTTGATTAATTGATGGATCTCCTGATTCTATACTAATATTATTAAAGTAAACAGCTGACTCATTATAACGCGCTACAAAAGAAGATACATCAACACCAACTGGATTACCAACAGAAAAACCAAGACTCACAAGTAGCTCTTCGTCAATCTGTCCAGTCGGCTCCAAGCCTCTGTCAACCTGATATTGTGTTATTGCATTTATTGTATTAGTTCCTGCGACTCCATCTGCCATGCCACAGTTAAATCCAGCTTTATTTAACGCATTTTGAGTTGCAAATATAACAGATTTATCATTAAATTCTATTGCTTCAAGCATATTTTGTATATAATAACACCACACCGTGTCTAATATTTCAATTTAAAAGTGCAAATTTATAGTTAAAATACTTAGTTGTATAAAATATATCAAAGAATTCTTTGACATATACTTTAGGTGAAAACTTTTAGATTACATATGTTTTTCCATAATAAAAGAAATCTGTTCGCTTTTGGACAGATTTCTTTAAAAACAGGCTTTGCAATTAATGATTGTAATTGATTTCAAATATATTGTTTTAATGGAAGTATTTACTATTTGATAAAGCTGTACACTCCGATGAATGCAAACACTGCAAGGATTGCAAGTGCGATAAAGGATACTGCGAACAGTTCCACAAACATTCTGTTCTGCGGAAAGCGTTCTTCGGCGTTTTCCTGCTGGGAGACTCCGGCCATGATCAGGGCACCTGTGGTGGATACAGGGGTGAAGCCTGCGACTGTTCCGCCGACTACGATGACTGCGACCAGTTCAATGGCACTGACACCAAGTCCTGCACTTAAGCCGCTTGCTGTCGGGATCAGGGTCGGGAATACAACGCCGAGACCGGAGCTGAAGAATGACATCAGACCAGATGCGATAGCCATGATCATTGTTGCAGTTCTTTTTCCCATAATTGCCTCCAGTGCGGATACCATGATGTCAATTCCGCCGGAAATGGAGATAATGTTCATAAGAATGCCGACACCGAGAACCATCAGGATAACATTCCATGGGACTGCTGCGATTGCTTTCTTCTCATTTCCGCATCCGAGAATCAACAGGATACTTCCAATCAGGAAGCCTGTCAAACCTACGTTCCAGGAGAAGAAAAGAGCTCCTACTGCCAGCATGATCAGACCTGCAAGGGAAAGCCACTGCTGAAGATTAAATGCAGGAAGTTTTTCCTGTACACTGTCTTTGACGGACGGGTCGATCTGCCATCCTCTGTAATAAATATAGACAACGACTGCTGTTACCAGTGCTGTGATGGTGATGGCTGCCATGATCGGAAGTGTGTTTCCGTTCAGTCCCTGCTCTTCCATCAGTTCTCTTACAACTGCGGATTCCGGAGTCAGCGGACTCATACGTCCGGACATGACACCAAGGTCACCGATGATCGCTGTCATGATCGGGTTTACACCTGCGGACACTGCTACAGGGATTGCGATAACCGGAATGATCGCCAGAGATGGGATTGCTCCAGGTCCTACTGCGCAGATGATAAATCCAAGTGCATACATTACGAATGGCACCAGATGTTTTTTCTTTCCTACCAGACGTACGATCTTGTTGGCAAGAAGTTCCAGAGTGCCGTTTCCGTTGATAATGGCAAACAGATAAGTGATTCCTACCATCTGGATAAACAGGGAGGAACTGAATCCTGCCAGGATATCTTTGACGCTGATGTTATAGGCGATTCCAAGGATCATGGAAAAGCCGATGCAGATGATTCCTACATTGCAGTTGCGGACAAAACCGATCACGATGGCTGCAAGGAGTAAAATTAATGAAATAAGACCTAAATTCATGTGTACTCCTCCTTACTTAAATGTGATACATACAGGGCTCTCGGTCGGAATGATACGACCTGTATATTCCATGAGACCTTTGTCGGAATCCAGTTTCATTTCTACGATCGTGTCACTGTCTTCGTTTGCCATATAAAATTTGCTGTAGTCTTTGTTGAAAGTAATAAAACGTGGAGTTAATCCAAGTGCCGGATAGTAACCCAATTCTTTCATATAACCGGTCTGCTGGTCAATGCGGTATACAACGATAGATTCATGGATTCTGTTGGAACCGATGAGGATCGTGCCTTCTTTGTTTAACAGAGATGCACTTGCCTGTCCTTCTCCTGTGTAGGTATCCGGAAGTGACGGCAGATTCTGTCTTGCCTGAAGTTTTCCTGTTTTGTCATCGAACTCAAGGAATGTCATTTTGTTTCCTTTTTCGTTGATGAGGTAAACATAGCGGTTATTTGGATGAATGGATACGTGTCTTGGCTCATCGTATTCTCTGGAATAATAGGTATCTGTAGGTGTAAGGGAACCATCTGCCGGATTGAAATGGAAAACTTTTACCATGCCATAACCCTGAAGTCTTGCCTGAGTGACTACGAAAAGGTATTCTTTTTTCTGGTCCCAGATACACTGATGGGCAAAGGAAATCGCTCCTTCTTTCTTGCCCTCCATACAGACTTTAGTTACGATCTCGCCCAGTGTTCCGTCTGCGTTTCTGCGGATCACATAGACTGCGCCACCCTGTAAAGCTGCGACTACCATGTACTGGTTAGTACGGTCCGGAGTGATAAATACCGGGTTTTTTCCTCCGATATCAATGGTGTTTAAGGCTTCCAGTCTGCCGTCTTCGAGAATACGGTAACTGCTTACTTTTGTGAAGTCCCCGTGCACGGAATAGAGATATTTCTCTTCCAGATCCATTGCCTGATAAGATGGATTCTCTTCTGTCTTTAAACACTGGATTTCTTTCCAGTCGCCGGTTGTTTCAGAGATTTCATAGACTTTTAATCCTTTTCCTCTTGCATTGCGTTCTCTTGTGGAACGGCATCCTACGTATGCATAGCTCATAATTCATTTCCTCCTGTTTTATATTTTGGTTATCTTCGCTTTCTGATCTGCACTTTTCGTGATTTGTGCACTTTGCTTTCGCTCATCTTGCTTTTGATAGTTCTTATTATAAAAAGTGACGATGTAAAAAGGAAATTCTGAAATAAACTGAAAAGGCCATTCCGTTTTGGAATGACCTTTTAGTTAAGAAATAAAAGCTCTCCCGAGAAATGCTTCCCGGGAGACTTTTTCTACATTGCAATCAAATCTTTCCATGTGGCAGGTCCACAGATCCCGTCCACTTCCAGAACTTCTTTTCTGGATTCCTGGTATGCCTTCAGGGCGTAGATGGTGTTTGTGTCAGCTGTCCATGTGAGTTTCAATGCTTTGCCGTTTTTGCCTTTGAAGCCTCTGGCTCTCAGGATCTCCTGGAGTAATAATACGGAAGTGTTTTTGTCTCCTGCTTTTACTGTTTTTGGTATGAATTGATAGGTATTTTGAGGAACTTTTTTTACTGATTCTGCTTTAGGTCCGGATGTTACCGCAATTGCTACATGATGGTTATCATTCAGCAGAATATCTCCTGCTTTGAGGTAGTCACCGGATATCAGATATTTTTTATTTGTTAATATGCTGGCCCCTGCAGTTTTCAGCGCCTGCCTCATATTGTAAGTTGTAAGATAAATACTTACAGCTTTAAGTTTAGGCAGATTCAGCCGGTAACCAGCACCTTTGATAATGGCTGCAGTACTTGCACTGCAGTCTGTTTCGCAGGATACTGTGATCTGCGCAGGATCATAATTACTGGCTTTTAAATGCTGCCAGAATGTATAGCGGTCGCTACTGTTTCCGACAGTTCCCTGATCATATCCGATCAGATTATTCAGTGCTGCTTTCTTCGCCATATCAGCGATCAGAGAAGCAGTCTTTCGATTTTCAAATCTGAGAACACACATCCATGGACGACTGTACCAGTTCATAATCTGATATTCGGTTCCTGTCTGGTCACCTGCTTTTCCTCCTGTGTAACGGCCGTTTTCGTCATGACCGCAATTGGAAATTTTTACCATTATTTTTTTCTCCCTTTTTCATTCTCTGATTCTGAATCTTTATATTTTGTCCGGTCCCAGATACCCTTTACTTTTTCCCAGCCACCAGTCGATACCAGATAGACAATAAATGCTGCGACCAGGGAAGCGAACACATAATACCATGTGATTGCAATATTATAGTATGTGCATAGAACTACCAGTGTCACCGGACATAAGAGCAGAGAGGCTGCGAGTGCCACGATGCTGGTGGGAATCTTTTTCATTACAGGAAGTTCTTTAATTACCTGTACGATGATTGAAACCAAAAATGCCAGGCCTCCGATCAGCGCCAGACCATAAGTTACATACTGCATCATTACATTTATTTCCATAGAAACTCTCTTTTTTCTATTACAATATGCTTCTTTCTGTGTTTCGGTTTACAGACAAGAAAGAATCCTGCCCGGAGGGCTTTTTATGTCATAGGAACATTACGGAGTAATTTCCTATAACATAAAAAATACCACCGATTTTCTTAATCGATGGTATCTGATGAGCCGTATATAATTTTGTCTAAATATTCGTCTGGTACAATTCTTCTACCAGAGAAATGAAATCCATAATATCCGGACTTTGGAAACAACGATCAGAGAACATCATCCAGACATTTCGGGCAACGGGGGATCCACTGCTGTCGTAAACCGGGATTCGTCGGGATTTCTCTTCATCAATCTTCCAATCTGTGCCGAATACAAAAGTGACACCCAGACCATTATCTACCATTTCGATGGCAATGTCTGCATAGGGAACCTTATGGCTCTCATGTGGCAGGTTTCCGAACTGATTTTTCCACCATTGATTTACGGTAAGTTTTACAACAGGGTTAAAATAAGATTCGATCAGCGGAAGATGTACGATATCGTCCATAGTTGCATCCTTTGGAGCAATGATGTACATTTCTTCTTCGAACAGGCGGATTTTTTCCCCCATGTACGGAAAATCTCCGCAAATGATTCCAATATCAATGCTTCCATCCATTAGTTTATGCATGATGGTATCACTGGAATCGGAAACAGTTTTAATCTGTATCTTGTTATAGCGGAGCATATATTCTTTGAAAAGCTGTGACATGTGCAGTCTGGCAAAGGCGTTGGGAACACCTATTTTTACCAGTTCTTTAGTGGTATGATTCTCTGAAAAATGAGTGTCGATTTCTTTAAGAAAGTCCAGCATGATGCTTGCTTTCTTAACCAGATACTGTCCCTCTTCTGTAAATGTAACGCCCTGGCTGCTGCGTCTGACTACTTCTATATTCCACTCATCTTCAATGGCTTTTACACGTTTTGTCAAAGCTGGCTGAGTCATGTAAAGGGCTTCGGCCGCTTTTGTAATGCTCCGTTTCTCATATAGTGTGACCAGGATTCTCCAGTCAATGTCTTTCATTCTCTTTTGCACCCTTTTCTATATAGGTTATGAAATCCTCCAGAGTTCTGGATATTCGTTTATTCTTGGAATAAAGAAACCAGGTGTTTCTGGTTACAGAGGAACCGTCTTTATTTTTCAGTGGAGTGAGACAGAGATTATACTGATTCTCGAAATTTTCAGGCAGAAAACAGACAGTGTAACCAATTCCTCTGGCGATAAGCTGCCATGCCACATCAATATAGCCGACTACCATACCTGCCGGAAACTCGGTTCCGTACCAGTTTTCCCACCACTTTTCCAGAAGTTCTTTAGTTCTGTCATTTGTTTTATATCCGATACGCTGCATAGACGGCAGTGCTTCCATGTCTACCGGTTCTTTGGTTACAAGATAAGCTTCGTTTTTACCAAGCATTGTTTTGTTTACCGCACCTTCATAATCACCGCGGATAAAGGCAACATCAATGCTGCCCTCCAGCATTTTCCGGAATAAAACGTTGCTCTGGTCATTAACAACTGTAAAATTTACGTTTGGATGATTCATTCTATATTTCAGAAGCAGATCCGTCAGTGTGTATTTACTGTATGTATAAGAAGATCCTACCAGGATTTCAGCCTCTGTGGTCTCTTTGAATTCTTTTAATTTCTCCTGCGTATCATGTAGAAATTTCAGGTATTTTTCCGCCTGCTGTGCAAGAAATTCTCCTTCCGGTGTAAATTCCAGTCCTTTTGGTGTACGATTTACAATAGTAACCTGAAATTCCGTTTCCATATGCTGAAGCCGCTTGGTAAGAGATGGCTGAGTAATGTACAGCAGATTCGCAACCTTGGTCATATTTGGATTTTTATATAATTCATGCAGAATTTCCCAATCTGTATCTTTCATAGCTTTCTCCCCCGTTACTGTTCGCGTTGTATCCAGTAACACACTTCACGATGTACAGACGACTTTACGCCATACGTAAAGTCACGCAATATGTCTCGGAATTTCGGCATGTGCATGCCAAAACACCTCGCAGGATAGTGATGTGTGAACAGTAACTTTCTTTCGTAGTTTTTTATTCAGACAGATACTTTCCATTTATAATTGTATGGTTGATTCCGTCTGTGTTTTATCAAATAATCTTAATTTCTACTTTAACACATTTTCATCAATATAGGCAAGTACTGTGGTTTAATTAGTGACCTTTCCAGTATCAAAATAACCTACCTGATTACAGATTAGAATATGATCTGCCTGTAGAGGTTCAGACATTATACAAAGACAGGACACTTCTGCCCTGTCTTTGTAACAAATATATTTAATTTTAGTCTGTTTCCGGTATAAGCGAAGAATTGGTAAGGTTGCGCGGAGGCCTTAATGAATACATGTATAGCCGGAACAGGCAAAATTAACCACGAATTTTTCGAATTGTTTCAATCAGATAATCTGTAAATTCTGCTGCGCTTGCGTCCTTTGTTTCTGTAGTAACGACAAGTTTCTTCTCAGTTACTGTGCAGATCTCCAGTGCTTTGTCGAGAAACTCATTTCTGTCTGCATATCCGATATGAATCAGCATCTGTCCGATGGCACGGATCAGGCTGCATGGGTTTGCATAGTCGCCTCTTCCATGGCTCATCAGATATGGAGCTGTACCATGGATGGCTTCAAATAATGCATATTTATTTCCAATGTTGGAAGAGCATGCACTTCCCAGACCGCCGGAATGTTCTGCTGCTACGTCTGTTACGATATCACCGTAAAGGTTCGGGAGAACAACAACTTCCATTCCTCTGTTGAATTCCGGATCAAGCATTTTTGCACACATAGCGTCTACAAGACGTTCCTGGATTTCGATTTCAGGATATTCTTCGCCGACTTTACGGACTGCTTTGATGAAGTTTCCGTCTACCAGCTTGACGATGTTGGCTTTTGTTACAATAGTAACATTTTTCTTTCCATTTTTTCTGGCAAATTCAAAAGCTGCTCTTGCAATGCGCTCGCTGCCCTGTTTTGTCTGAACCTTAAAGTCTACAGCAAGGTCCTCATCTACCTGAATTCCTTTATCGCCCCAGATGTATTCACCTTCGATGTTTTCGCGGAAGAATGTCCAGTCGATATTTTTATCCGGAATTTTGATCGGACGTACGGCTGCGAAAAGTTCAAGTTCACGTCTTAAAAGGCTGTTGGCACTGACAAGATTTGGAAGTCCGTCGCCTGCTCTTGGTGTAACCATCGGACCTTTTACAAGAACATCACATGCTTTAATTTCAGGAATAATATCTTTTGGAAGACTTTCTAATTTGGCTACACGGTTTTCGATGGTCATACCTTCAATCTCACGAAGTTCGATTTTGCCCTGGCAGATTTCTTCTCCTACCAGTTCGTTCAGAACACGGAGAGCCTGTTTCATCAGGATTGGGCCTACACCGTCCCCTGGCAGGATACCGATTACGATTTTTTCTTTGTTTGAAAAATCTGTTACTTCCTGGGATGCTTTCATACGTTCGATTCGCGCTGATTCGTTTTCAATAAGTGCCCCGAATTTTTCCTGGGCTGTTTTAATATTTTCTTTACTGATTCCGCTCATATATATTCACTCCTGTTTTATTTTTATAATCTGCAAGTCTGATCTTTGGGTATTACTTGTTTTCTGCATCCATCTGTGCAAGCTGTTTTTTCAGATAGCGAAGCTGGCCGCCGCAGAGGACAACTTCTACTTCGTTATCGGACAAATCAAGTTTTACCTGGAAGCTGAAGTCCTTGGTTGTATCTTTAACTGTTACAGTTCTGGTTGGAATCTGATCTAAGAGATTCTCAATTTCAAGATCATCACCCTGGTCGATCTTATCGTAGTCTGCAGGATCTGCGAACAGCATTGGAATAATACCATGATTTACAAGGTTTCCTTTGTGGATACGGGCGATGCTCTTTGCAATAACACATTTCACGCCAAGGTACATTGGGTTAATGGCTGCATGTTCACGGGAGGAACCCTGTCCATAGTTCTCTCCGCCGATAATAATACTCTTGCCAAGTTCTTTGGCACGGGCTGCAAAGTCAGGTGCATAACGGTGGTAACAGTACTGGGACATTAACGGGATATTGGATCGCATGCTTGAGAACTCTGCACTTGCCGGTGTAATATCATCTGTAGAAATATTATCTCCGCCTTTTAAACTTACCGGAACTTTCAGATGCTGCTGTGGTTCATCCGGTACAGGAAGGAATTTAATGTTTGGCCCGCGAACAATTTCCACTTTTTTTGCCTCTTCCGGATCCAATGGTTTGATGATCATGGAATCATCTACTTCGTAAACTTCCGGCTCATGGATTTCTGCGAGTTTCGTGATTTCATCACCCATGATTTCTTCTGCGGATGCAAAAGTTCCTTTGATGGCTGTTGCCGCTGCACTTTCCGGGCTTACCAGATAAATTTTGGCATTTGGATTTCCGGCACGGCCTTTAAAGTTACGGTTGGAAGTACGGACTGCTATTCCTTCTGTAGCCGGTGTCTGACCAATGGCACAGCATGGACCGCAGGAAATTTCCAGCATTCTTACGCCTGCATCCAGAAGCATGCTGATGTAGCCGTCACGGAGGAGTTCTTTGTAAGTCTGTCTGGAAGCAATGGCACAGGTGCAACTTACGTTTTCGTTTACATGATGTCCCTGAAGTACAAGAGCTGCTTTTGCTACGTCGGCATAGCTTGTATTTGTACAGCTTCCGATAAATACCTGCTGAACCGGTTTCCTTTCTACATCTTTCAGAGGAATTACGTTATCTGGCTGATGTGGACATGATACCAGTGGTTCCAGCTCGCTTAAGTTGATCTCGATGCGTTCATCATATTCTGCATCTTCATCAGGAAGAAGTTCTGTATAGGCCTCTTCTCTTCCCTGAGCTTTCAGGAATTTATGTACCTGTTCGTCTGCCGGGAAAATAGATGTTGTAGCACCAAGTTCAGCACCCATGTTTGTAATAGTTGCTCTCTGAGGGACTTCCAGTTTTGCAGCTCCCGGGCCTGTGTATTCATATACATTTCCAAGACCACCTTTGATGGTTACGCGGCGAAGCATTTCCAGGATTACTTCTTTTGCATTTACGCCTGGTTTTAATTCGCCTGTGAGGTGAACATTAATCACTCTCGGCATTTTCAGTCTCATTGGTACGCCTGTCATTGCAGTGGCCACGTCCATGCCGCCGACACCAATGCAGAGCATTCCAATAGAACCGCCATGAGGGGTATGGCTGTCACCGCCCATGCTGATTTTTCCAGGTGCTCCGAAGCGGGCTACATGTACTGTGTGACAGATACCGTTTCCAGGTCTGGAAACATGTACTCCAAAGCGTTTAGCTGCAGACTGAAGATATATGTGATCATCCGGGGTCTTAAAGTCTACATAAAGAAGATTGTGGTCTAAATAGCTGACGCTGCATTCTGTGCGGATACGGTCGATGCCGATTGCCTCAAATGCCAGATAAGTCATAACTGCATTGATATCATGTGTTAAGGTCTGGTCAACTTTGATAAATACTTCTTCGCCCGGTATCATACTTCCGGACACGTAATGGGATTCAATGATTTTTCTGGTTAATGATCTGCCCATTGGTAATGCCTCCTTGTGGTGAAATTATCAGGATTGATATTTTGGTTTATTTTTGGGTTGTGGCTTTGTTTTGCTTTCCTTTGATTTGTATTATAGTAGAATGGTGAAGGAAAATAAAATTGTATAAAATAATGGATATATTCCCAAATTGAATGCAGGATTGCCATGCGGAATGGTGGAAGAAATCATTAAACATTAATGGTAAGCTTTGAAAATGCTTTCAAAGTATTTGAGTTAAGATGGAAATATATTGACATTATCGAATTGATAATATAGAAAATCCCAAACGATTCTTACATTTAGTTCGGAATCGTTTGGGAAATATGCTCCAGTTACTATTAATCTAATTTTTCCATATACTGGATCATAGCCTCTGCTGCATGTTTTGCTGCTTCGACAGCATGAACAACTGTCTTAGAGCCATGCACAACATCTCCGGCTGCAAACACGCCCTCTCTGGTTGTCATATAGTTTTCGTCTACAATCAAAAGGCCGCGCTCTGAACCCTCGAGACCAGTAGTGGTGCGGATGAGCTTTCTTCTTGGTCCCTGGCTGATGGAGATGATGGTGGAATCTGCAGGGATCAGTTCTTCCTCTTTTTCGCACCCGATCACCTTGTCGTTTTCATCCAGGATAGAATTACAGAATACCGGCCCCTGTTCTGTGATACGTTTGATTTCTTTTCCGAAAACAAATTCTGCGCCGTCAAGCTGAGCGTAAGCTACTTCATGTGAGCTTGCTGCTACCCTTTTTCCTCTTGCATAAAGGGTCACATGTTGGGCACCGTTTCGCAGTGCGGTACGAGCTACATCCATAGCAGCATTTCCCATGCCGATAATAGCGACACGCTCTCCAAGATGATAAGCTCCAGGATTTGAAAGATAGTCAATGCCATAGTGGACATTTCCCAGACATTCGCCCTGAATACCAAGATTTCGGGGTTTCCAGGTTCCAGTGCCAATAAACACAGCATTATAACCATCACGGAACAGATCTTCAATTTTAAGAACTGCCCCAATGGTTGTATTCGGACGGATCATAATACCCATTTCTGTCATTTTCTTTCTGTATCGTTCCAGGATTGTCTTTGGCAGACGAAATTCTGGAATGCCGTACTGCATGACTCCTCCAATTTTATCTTTCCATTCGAAAATGGTTACTCCGTATCCTTTTTGTGCCAGGATAATTGCTGCGGTCATACCTGCCGGGCCAGCACCGATCACTGCAACTTTCTTATCTTTTTTCTCTGCAGGAGTGACTTTCATTCGATCCAGATAGGTATCAGAAATATAGGTTTCAATACTGGAAAAATGTACCGGATTGCCCTTTCTGCCAAGAACGCAGTGACCTGCGCACTGCATTTCATGGTTACAGACAATGGAGCAGATGACAGACATGGGATTGTTTTCGAAGAGCTTCTCTCCGGCTTCCATGACCTGATTCTGTTTGAACATCTGGATGATCTGCGGAATTGGGGTATGAACCGGACATCCCTGCTGACATCCGGGTTTTTTACAGTTTAAGCAACGGTTAGCTTCGTCTATAATATGTACTGACATTTTGGGAATCCTCCTTGATTCTGAAAAAATTTCTGTTCTTTTTAGTTCTCTGTATTCTCCGGGCGTATTACTCTTGGCAGGATTTCTCCTGTTTCTTTCATCCTTTGAATAGTATATTGTTCGGCTTTTATTTTTGCGTCTGCTTTCTCCATAATCCATTCGGCATCCTTTGGTTTGATAACCAGAACGCCGTTACAGTCACCGATAATAAGGTCACCCGGACATACTTCTACACCGCCGCAGATAACTGGAACATTTAATTCGCCTTCTCTGGATTTACCTGCACTGCCAGGTGTTACGTTTCGGGCAAAAATCGGAAAGTCTGCCTCCCGACATCCTTCCAGATCACGAAAAGCTCCGTCTATTACAATACCTTCCAGACCTTTCAGGTTTGCACAAATACTTCGATGGTCGCCCCAGTAAGATCCTGTTCCGAATCCCTGACCTGCCACTACCAGAACGTCTCCCGGTTCTGCCTGCAGGATTGCATCAGGAATGATACCGCTGATTCCTTTTGGGGGATAAATGGTAAAAGCCGGACCAACGATTTTCCGGTCAGATACCTGACGGCGGATATGATAGTCCATGGTATGATAATCAACTACCCCATCGCATAGTTCTGAGGTTGTGTAATTCCTCAGACGTGCGATAATTTCTCTGAGCTGTTTGGTCATGATCTGTTCCTCCTTGGATAAAGTTTTTCTGAAAAATATAGAAACTGGAAATATTCTGCAGTGTTTATTACTATAGAATTATCATACCCCTGACAGAACAGATTATAAAATTCATTAAAAGAATGAAGAAATAAAAAAATCGCATATGCTGTCGTTCATACTCTATATGATCAGAATATAAAAAACAGTATATGCGATAATTGGTCTGCCTGATTCATTTAAGATGTGCAGATGAATCAAAATCCTTCCTGTCTGCGGACTTTCCAGAGTTTGGCTCGTTTTTGAGCAGCTTCATTTTCAATCTGCTGAGTTACACCCTCAATGATAAGCCCCGGAACTTCGACAGGATTCTGATTCTCGTCTGTTCCAACCATTGTAAAATAAGCGCGGTTGATCATAGTTCTGGTTCCGTCAAGAGCTTCGCAATAAGTATCAATACGGACCTCCATAGAAGAACGTCCTACATGAGTAAGCCTTCCGATCAGGACAATGGTATCATTTACTCTGGCTCCTGCTTTGAAATACATGTTATCGACAGCAACAGTCACTACGTTCATTTCCGCATGGCGTTTTGCAACAATTCCGGCAGTTTCGTCGATCCACGCGAGCAGTTGACCGCCAAATAAATAGCCGGCAGCGTTAAGACATTTCGGCATTAATAAATGGGACTGTTCTGTTAAGGAGTCTTCGACCCGTTTCATTCTTCTTTCTGACATTTCGTACTCTCCTTTTTCTGACGTACTTTTATATTTATCTGCTTTATTGGGATAATCCCGATAACAGGCAGCTTTTCTAGGCTGAATTTCTGTCAAGCCAATACTCACAGTTGAAGCAGATGATCTAATTGTAGCCTGACTTGATTCAGATATAAACTCAAAACACAAATATTATAGCACATTCTTTATATTTGTGGTATATTATATGAATATTTACCGTAAAAACAGCAAAAGTATATATAAAAGCCACCTTTACTCTGTAGAATTTTAATGCGTTATCACTTTAATATGATTGTACATAAAAAAATACAATCTTTAGCTTGCCTTTCCCTTCACTTTACTGTAAAATCATTAAATAGGTAAAAATACAAATGTTCGCCATACCAAAACACTGATTGCAAGGACGTATCCGCTCTTCACTGTATCAGTGTTTTTTAGCAGAAATGCCTACATAATAATCATGGGGAAATGAGGAAAGATATTATGGAAAAACATGAAATGATGAGTCTGGAAGACTCCAAACAGCTTCGTGAAAGAATGAGATTCTTCGAACAGGAACTGCTCAAGAATCATCATATCGATCCAAACCTGTATGTAGAATATGATGTAAAAAGAGGCCTTCGTGATTCAGCAGGTAAAGGTGTTCTGACAGGTCTTACAGAGATTTCTGATGTCAATGGATATAACCTGATCAACGGAAGGCAGATTCCGGCAGATGGACGTTTATATTATCAGGGAATTAATGTACAGGATATTATCAGTGGTCTGAAGGGCAGGCGTTTTGGTTTCGAGGAAACTATTTATCTTCTGATCTTCGGTAAGCTTCCTGACAAAGATGAACTTGCAAGATTTCTGGATGTAATGTTCGATATGGAAGATCTGGGCGGCCGTTTTGTTCGAGACGTCGTTATGAAGGGAACTAATGCAAACATTATGAATGCTATGCAGCGTTGTGTCCTCGCTCTTTATACATATGATGACAACCCGGAGGATATTTCTCCAGAGAATGTACTTCGTCAGTCTCTGGAACTGATCGCAAAGCTTCCTGAAATTGCGGTATATTCTTATCATGCATATCGTCATTTCCGTAAAGATGATACCTTATTTATCCGTAATCCGCAGAAAGGGCTTTCCCTCGCTGAGAACATCCTTCTTATGCTCCGTCCTGACGGACAATATACAGAACTGGAAGCGAAGGTTCTGGATATTGCACTGATTCTTCACGCAGAGCATGGTGGTGGTAACAACTCCACTTTTACTACTCATGTAGTAACTTCTTCAGGTACAGATACTTATTCTTCTACAGCTGCGTCTATCGGATCTTTGAAAGGACCGCGTCATGGTGGTGCAAATCTGAAAGTCCAGAATATGTTCGCTGATCTGAAAACAAATGTAGAACACTGGGATAATGAAGATGAGATCATTGACTATCTCCAGAAAGTACTGAATAAAGAAGCTTTTGACCATGCAGGACTCATCTATGGTATGGGACATGCAGTTTATACACTCTCCGATCCCCGTGAAGTGATCCTGAAACGTTTTGCTCAGGCACTGGCTGAAGAGAAAGGAATGACAGAGGAATTTGAACTCTATGACAGAGTAGAAAATATCGCTGGCAAACTGATCATGGAACACAGAAAACTGTTCAAAAATGTCTGTGCTAATGTGGACTTCTACAGCGGATTTGTTTACAGTATGCTTGGTATTCCGGAAGAATTATTTACTCCTATTTTCGCCATTGCGCGTATGCCTGGCTGGAGTGCTCATCGTCTGGAAGAACTGATCAATGCAAACAAGATCATCCGTCCTGCTTACAAGTATGTCGGACATCATACAGACTTTGTTGCTTTTGATGAAAGATAATATATGAGAAATATAAACTGGCTGCGGTTAATTCTGCAGTCAGTTTTTAGTCATAACAGAAAATTTTTTGATAAAATATGTTTGCATTTATTCTATGATATCTGTATAATTTAGAAAAATACATATACTTTATAATTTGATACCATGTAGTTTTATGATAACTCATTGTAAATAAGGAACAGCGATCCACTAATACTGATATTACCAGTGTTTTGTCGGATTGCTTTATTTATATCAGAAAAAGGAGGTATTTTATTATGGCAAAGGAACAGATTGCAGTTGCAGAACTGGTTTTAAATATGATCCTTGGCAAAACAGGCGGTACGCGGGTAGATTATTTTCCCCAAAAACCGGATTTCCCGTTTGGTGAGCCTTATGAACAGGAATTCGAACGTGCAACACCGGAGAGCCAGGGGATTTCCTCTGATCTGTTTACTGCTCTTCTACGGGAACTGGATGCTTCGAAAGATACGGAAATGCATCACTTTATGGCATTGCGTCATGGCAAAGTAATCTGTGAATGTAATTTTGCTCCCTATCCAAAGGGAATGTGGCATATTACTCATTCCATGTGTAAAAGTATTACAGGTATGGCAATCGGTATGCTGGTTGAAGAGGAGAAACTGAAACTTGATGAAAATATATACGATATTTTTTCAGATCAGGTAAATGCTTTTTCAAAAATTTTCCGCCCTGTGATCACAGTGGAAAATCTTCTGACTATGACAAGCGGTGTGACCTTTAATGAATCCGGGATTGTATCCGGAAATGACTGGCTTGGAAGTTATCTGAATGCATCGGTAAACGGAAAACCGGGAACAGAATTTCAGTATAACAGTCTGAATACTTATGTGCTTTCTGCAATTGTGACTAAACGTACGGGCGAGACTTTGACCGACTATCTGAAACCACGACTTTTTGAGCCTCTTGGAATTACAAAATATTACTGGGAAACCTGTCCCAAGGGAATTACAAAAGGCGGATGGGGACTTTTTCTCTGTACTGAAGATATGGCTAAACTCGGTCAGCTGTATCTTCAAAAAGGAAAATGGAACGGTCGACAGATCGTGTCAGAATATTGGATAGAGGTATCTGTCGCAAAGCATCTGGAAACACAGAAAGATACTTATGGATACGGTTATCAGCTCTGGATGGAACAGCGCCCGGGCAGTTTTGAGTTTAATGGAATGCTGGGACAGAATGTTGTGATCTATCCGGATATGGATATGATCCTTGTTACAAACGCGGGAAATAAGGAGCTCTTTCAGGACTGTATTATGCTCAACATTATTCGCAAATATTTTCCATTAAATTATCATCCTGCAGAAACGCTTCCGGACAATCCTGTTTCTTATGGCCTTCTGAAACGTCTGTGCGGGGAATTGGAGTATGGCGCAAATTCTTTTACTTCTGATTCTCAATCCGGTTCACTGCGAGGAGGATGGAAAAAATGTAAAATTTCCGGAAAGAAAAATACAGGAAAAAAATATAGTTATCGTATTCAGAAGCATACTGCTCTTCCATCTTCATTTAACAATTTCAGACAACTCATAGATGGCCGAACTTATGTTATGGATCAGCATCATATCGGAATTGCACCCTTGTTTTTGCAGGTATTCCATAACAACATGACAGATGGGATCACCAAAGTTTCTTTCACATATACTGCCGGAAAATTTTACGTTTCTTTTAATGAGGGTGATGTAATTCATAAACTTCCTGTCGGCTTTCATCAGGCCGCACCGGGCTGTGTTTCTCTTCATGGTGAGAATTATCTTGTCTGCACGCTGGGTGAATTTACATGGGATGAGAATCGAATACCTGTATTAAAACTGGAGATTACTTTTATTGAAGAATGCGTGAAGCGAAAAGCACATATTTTCTTCCATGAAGATAACGAAATTGAAATCAGATGGAAAGAAACACCGGGTAAAACGATGATTATGGAAGGTTTAAGCTCAATTACTGAAGAATTATCAAAAAATTTCCTGTATAATTCCATTCTCGGAGATAATAATATTACTACTGAACTGCTTCACAGGCTTATGGAACAGACAATAGAACCGATTGCATGGGGACATCTGGAAAAGTCAGAGACTGAAGTAAATGAAACAGACACTGAAACGAATCATATTTTCCAGATGAATAAATAATAAGGCATATTACAAACACTGGTCTGACAGACAGTTCTTAATAAGTTCATAATAAAAACAAAAATGCATCTCCTACTAGTAAATCAGAGGGAAATGCATTTTTGTTTTTATGGTTTATTTATGGAAGTAAATCCTTAGTCCTGTTTAACGTTGAAGGCTTTCATTCCAGGATATACTGCGCTTGCACCAAGTTCTTCTTCAATGCGGAGAAGCTGGTTGTATTTTGCAACACGTTCGGATCTGCTTGGTGCACCTGTCTTGATCTGGCAGGTGTTAAGTGCTACTGCAAGGTCAGCGATTGTTGTATCTGCTGTCTCACCGGAACGGTGTGAAGAAATTGCTGTATAACCTGCTTTGTGTGCCATTTTGATTGCTTCCAGTGTTTCGGATACGGAACCGATCTGGTTTAATTTGATCAGGATTGCATTACCGGCACCAAGGCTGATACCTTTTGCAAGTCTTTCTGTATTTGTAACAAACAGGTCATCTCCAACAAGCTGTACTTTGTCGCCAAGTCTTGCTGTAAGTTTCTGCCATCCTTCCCAGTCTTCTTCATCCAGACCATCCTCGATGGAGATGATTGGATATTTTTCGCATAATTTAGCCCAGTGCTCGATGAGCTCTTCGGATGTATATTCTGTGCCGGCTTTTGGAAGTTTGTAATAACCTTTACCTTTTTCACTCTTCCATTCAGAGGAAGCTGCATCCATAGCAATCTTGAAGTCTTTGCCTGGTTCATATCCTGCTTTTTTAACTGCTTCAAGAATTGTTTCGATTGCTTCTTCATCGGATTTCAGTGCAGGTGCAAAACCGCCTTCATCACCTACTGATGTAGCAAGTCCGCGCTCTTTCAGGATAGAAGCAAGTGCGTGGAATACTTCAGCACACCATCTTAAGCATTCTTTGAAGGAAGGTGCGCCTACCGGCATGATCATGAATTCCTGTACATCCAGACCTGATGATAATGCATGGCATCCACCATTTACAATGTTCATCATTGGTACAGGAAGACGGTTTCCGGAAACACCGCCAAGGAAACGATACAGCGGGATCTCGAGAGATGTTGCTGCAGCTCTGCAGCATGCGATAGATACTGCAAGAATTGCATTTGCTCCAAGTTTGGATTTATCTTTTGTTCCGTCTGCTGCGATCATTG
>CAJLTE010000049.1 GCA_905209435.1 uncultured Blautia sp.
TTTTCTTATTCTATTACCCAAACGAACCGTTCTATATTGTTACTTCCATATGTACTGTACTCTTACTGATCCCAAATTTCTTTGCCGCCTGACGTACCGTCGCCTTTGTTTCAATAATATAATTTGCAATTTCCACTGCCCGCTCCTCGATATAATCTTTCACGGATAAGCCTCCGAAGACGCTGTTTTTACAGTGTATGCACAGAAGTTTTCGGATATGTAGCAATTAATTTTTCCGTGTCAGTTCCTGATATTGGTCAAGAACAGCCATAATATTACTTGTAGCAATTTGATAAGATTTTGCTACAAGCTTGTTAGCATTAACACTTAAAATCAACTTTTTTGCCTTAAAATTTGTTGCTTCTTTTTTCTTTTGTATATCATCCACCTGTTTTCCAATATATACTTGTTCCACATCTTTACAAAACCAGATAAAGTCATACCCTTTATCATTGCAGTAACTTTTAGCCATTTCCAGAAATTTTGCATCATCTGGCTTTGTATTATAATCATCACAGTCAAAACAATAAATTACTTTTGATCGATTATTTTTAGATCCTGCTTTATATTGAGAAACCAGTTTTCCTATTTCTTTTTCTTTCTTACTGCTCTTATAGTTTCCTTTTCCATCCATATATACAACACTCAATTTAACCTGGGTTCGTTCATATGAATAGAAATGTTCTATCGTATCTTTAATGTATATCCAATCCGAATTGCATTTCTTATTTGTCTCAACGACAAAAATTAACTGGGTTCCCATTATTCATCCCCCTCATCTGAACCAAACACTCCTATAAAGTCAATAGAATCTACATTAAATGGTGATCCTTCGATCATTCCATTTCTGTAAAGTTTAGATGGGGAATAATTTCCACTCTTCGTCCATGGATAAATTTTATGGTCTTCTGACAGAAAATCTATTGATTTTTTCCGTTGTTTCAAAACATCCATCGGTCCAACATTATGTGTAGTGAAGCAAAGCTGTCCCTCCCCGTATTCCATCAAATATTCCAACAATGCACAAAGGTAAACATCATGAAGATTGGAATCAAACTCATCTATAAATACAATCCCGCCATGAACCATTTCTTTCAGATACATATACAACTTCATCAGCTTTTTTATACCAGTGCTTTCATATTCTGCATGAATTTTGTAAGACTCATAAACCATCACCAGATCACAAATCCAAAAATTATGATTTTCTTTCCTGTCAATTTCAATCCCTCTCAAATCAGATTTAAAAATATGCAAAAAATCATATAACGCATTAATTGTCTTTTCAAATTTTCCATATTCTTCCTCATATACCCAATTTTCAGAAACTGATATCTCTTCAAAACAATCATTATTCATTTCCAAAAAACTGATCATTAATGAATTAATTTCATCCTCATTTTTTACTTTATCATGATAGATTTCCAGAGAATTACGAGTAACATATTCTCTATGATCATCTGATTGATCCAAATATACATATATCTTTTTTCCCAAAATGTAAAGTGTACATATACTGACAAAAAGAAAGCCTTTTATTTCTTTAGATTGTTTTGCTGCCGGAATCAATATTTTCTCACTAAATAAAGCACTCATTGAAGCAGAAGATAACAAATTCATAGTCTTTTTTAAAATATCACGTGAAATTTTATCATGTTCTTCATTTTTATAAAAGATAATATCTTCTCCTTTGAATATCTCGAAAATAGTTTCCATAGGTTCTTTCCTGGATGTCGCTTTTCTGTAAGACAAACATTCATGAGAAATAATATATTTTCCCATATTATCTTTTGATAAAGTTACACTATATTTATAAATAAACAATCCGCTTCCTAATTTCGCCAAATATTCAGTTTCTATAAACAATTCATTTGTTTTCTTGTTTATAATTTCATCCAGATTTTTCTGAACAATAGGATTATTTAAGTAGCCAGAATTCGTGATCAGATTTTTTAATATTTCAACAGAAGTTATAATACCCGACTTACCGGAACCATTCATACCATAAATTCCCTTAATATTATATTTCTGTGTATCAAGTTCCTTTGAAATAGTTTTCTTGTAAAAAGATAATGACACAAGCTGATCTAATGTCTTTACTCCCTTAACCGAATAATTAAGCAAATAGATATCCTTCATTCCTGTATACCTCCTGTTCATATTCTTAATATACCCCATTTTATATAAAAAATAAATACAAATTGTATTTTTTATTCCATTTTTTATGACTAAATATTCTTTTGAATTCAAGAAAAAAATTGTTTTAGCATACTTGAACAAAGAAGGTGGGTACAAATATCATTCTAAAACATACGGCGTTTCTGGTAAAACAAGTATTGAAAAATGGGTTCATAATTATTAAACTTTTGGAGATGAAGGTTTATTGCGCTCCCGCAAAAATGAATATATTCTTTCGAAAAAAGCTTTCTGTTGTAGAATTATATTTATCAAGTGAAATCTCATATCAAGATTTAGCTCTGCAAGAAGGAATTACTAACCCATGTATGATTACGAGCTGGGTTAATCGCTTTCGAGCAGCTGGTTCTGATGCGTTGAGACCACATAAGAAAGGCCGAAAGAAAACATTGGGTAAATCAGGTAAGAATCCGAAAATAGCACCATTAGAAGAGCTTTCCGTTGACACAAGTGCAGAGCATGTAAAAGAACTGGAAGATGAACTTCTGAAGTTAAGAATAGAGAATGCACTTTTAAAAGAACTGAGGAGACTGCGTTTAAAGGACCAAGCAAAAATGAGAGAACGGCAAGAATCATCATCAGTCTCCGAAGACAATTCAAATTAAAAGAACTTCTCTCATATACCGGAATGCCAAAATCCACATATATGTACTGGCAAAAGCGTTTTGATAGAGAAAATCCAGATCGGAAAATTGAGGAAAAAACACTTCAAATACGTAAAGAACATAATGGATGCTTTAGATAATGCACTTGAGATCATTGCAGACTGCCCGTACAGAAAAACTTTTCATTCTGATCAAGGATGGTCTTACCAGATGAAAGCATACTCTCATAGACTAAAAGAAGAATGCATATTTCAAAGTATGTCACAAAAGGGAAACTGCCTGGATAATTCTGTAATGGAAAACTTTTTTGGACTACTCAATCAAGAAATTTACTATGGTGTCGTTTACTATAGCTACGAGGAATTAAAATCTGAGATAGAACATTTTACAAAATACTACAATGAGAAACGAATAAATGAGAAGTTAGGATGGATGAGCCCCGTTCAATACAGGATCCATCTTCTAGCTGCATAAAGAAAAACGAGACGGCCAAAGTCGTCTCGCAAAAGTCTAACTTTAAACGGCCGCCCTCACCGGACGACCGTCGTATGGGATTTCCCATTTCTTATTTAAATTTAATCTCTTTTCCTTCCAGTCTCCACTGTCTGAATTCTGCGGATGCAGATAACAGAAGGTCTGAGGAGGAGTTCAGGGCTGTTTCTACAGAATCCTGAATTACGCCGATAATGAACCCTACAGCAACAACCTGCATGGAAATGTCATCGGAAATTCCGAACAGGGAGCATGCCATTGGGATCAGAAGAAGTGATCCGCCGGCTACACCGGAAGCACCGCATGCTGACAGCGCAGCAAGGAGACTCAGAATGATGGCTGTCGGAATATCTACATGGATACCAAGTGTAAATGCAGTTGCCATTGTCATAACTGTAATAGTAATGGCTGCACCGTCCATGTTAATAGTAGCACCAAGCGGAATGGTTACAGAATAAGTATCTCTGTCTAATCCCATCTCTTCGCAGACTTTCATATTTACCGGAATGTTCGCTGCGGAACTTCTTGTAAAGAATGCTGTCAGCGCACTTCTCTTCAGGCAGTGGAAGATCAATGGATAAGGATTCTGGCGGATACACCAGTAAACCAGAAGTGGGTTTGTTACGAAATAGATGAAAAGCATACATCCTACAAGAAGGACAAGCAATTTTCCATATGTTGTAAAAATCTCCAGACCATTGGTTGATACTGTATTAAATACCAAGCCAAAGATTCCTACAGGTGCAAGGTTAATGATCCATGTTACTACCATAGAAATTCCGTCTGCAACATCAGCCAGAACTTTTTTAGTCATCTTATCTGCTACACGGAATGCAAGTCCCAGCAGGATTGCCCACATCAGGATTCCTACATAGTTTGCATTTACCAACGATGATACCGGATTTGCAACTACATTCAGAAGCAGATTATTTAATACTTCTGCAATACCCTGCGGTGCACTTGTATCTGTTGCTGCTGTAGCAAGTGTCAGCTTTACAGGAAATGCCATACTTGCAAATACTGCGATCACTGCTGCCAGTACTGTACTGAACATATACAGAATGATAACCGTCTTAATAACACCGCCATGAGATTTTCCTGCATTGCACAGAGAACTGATAACAAGGAAAAATACCAGTAACGGCGCAATAGCCTTTAATGCACTTACAAAGACATCACCCAGGATTGTAATACCTGTTGCCTGCGGTACAGCGATTCCAAGAATCGCACCCAGGATCAGGCCCACCAGAATCCTCTTTACCAGAGCGATCTCTGTCCATTTGTCCCATAATTTCTTCATTTCTTTGTTCCTCTTTCCCTTTAGTTTGGTAAAACACTGATACGTTACATTATAAAGGAAAACACAGAAATATGCAAGAAAAGCGCAAAAAAAGATACACAAAAAAGTTCCCTGTCTGCTACGTTATACAGATCAAACAGGGAACTTTATTTTGCATTACTGAATCGTAAGGATTTTCTGATTACTATTATTTAATTTTGATAACAGCTTTTACAAGGTCTGTCTTGTTGTTTACAGCCTCATCATAAGCATCTTTAATATGATCCAGATCAAATTCATGAGTTACGATGCTCTTAACATTGATAGCTCCGCTTGCAACCGCTGCGATTGCTTTTGGATAAATGTTTTTGTAACGGAATACAGATTTGATGGTAGCTTCTTTGTCCATGATCTGTGCGAAATTGTATGTAATCTCCTCTTTGGAAGAAATACCAACTAATGTAATTGTTCCACCTCTTCTTACGATAAATGGAGTCTGAGCGATTGTTACAGGTGATCCTGCTGTCTCGAATACAACATCTGCTCCACGTCCGCCAGTGAGTTCTTTGATTTTCTCAAGAGCGTCTTCTTTTCCGCTGTTGATAACTGCTGTTGCGCCTAATTCCATAGCTTTATCCAGACGGGCCTGTACAAGGTCAGCTACGATGATCTGTCCTGCGCCGTGAGCTTTGCATGCAAGTAATGTTACAAGACCGATGCATCCGGATCCAAGGATAACAACTGTATCGCCAGTTCCAACTGCACCCTGTTCTGCTGCATAGAAACCTACAGATAATGGCTCGATCAGTGCACCTTCTTTAGTGGATACATTGTCAGGAAGTTTAAAGCACATATCTTCAGGGAAAGCGATAAACTCTTCGTTGCAGCCCTGAACAGGAGGTGTTGCAAGGAATACAACATCCGGGCAGAGATTGTAATGACCGGATTTACAGAATTCGCATTTACCACAGGTAATTCCTGGTTCCAGAGCAACTCTGTCACCTACTTTAAGATTCTCTACATCTTTGCCAACTTCTACGATAGTACCTGCGCACTCATGTCCAAGCATGAAGTCCTGAGACAGGTCTACTTTATATGCTCCGCAGTTTCCATTGTGATAGTAATGTACGTCGGAACCACAGATTCCTACATATTCCAGAGATACAAGAACTTCTTTGTCTTTTACCTCCGGAACTGGAACTTCTTTGATCACCATATTGTCAGTGCCTCTCATAACTGCACTTTTCTGTAACATTTTTTTCATGATATGTTTCCCCTTTCTGTTTGCTGCATTCTGTCTGAAATAACCGGATAGTCAACCACAGATTGCCCGGTATGAATTTCACACCGGGCAATGCTGATTCCTTCTTATTCCTCGGCTGCTTTTACGTCGTCTTCTGTAAGTTCGCCGTTGTCAATATAAATCTGGATATAATCATCTACGTTATCTGCATTGATTTCCGGAGCATCTACATAGTCGTTTACGTCTGTTACTTCCATTTCACCATTAACGATCTTTTCTGCATATTCCATGTTCTTTTCAGCAAGGTCTGCTGCAGACTGTAATGCTGTTGAGGTCAGAAGGCCTTCTTTGATCAGCAGGCATCCCTGAGCTGTTCCGTCAACACCATATGCAAGGAAGTTTGGTGTTCCGTCTTCGTTGAAATAATCTTTGTTTTCTCTGATTGCTTCGATCGCACCAGCTGCCATGTTATCATTCATGGAAATGATAGCGTCGATATGTGTTCCTGCCTGTACCCAGGATTCCATCAGTGTAAGTGCTTCATCACTGTTCCAGTTTGCAAAATCTTCATAAAGAATTTTTACATCAGAACGTTTGTCAAAGAAGTACTGATCCCATGCTTCACGTCTCTTATCAGCGTGATAGTTTCCGGATGGTCCTTTTAATACAACAACGTTTGCATTTTCAGGAATTTCATCTACAGCTCTTTCAGCGCTGACTTTTGCCTGCTCGATCGGGTCTGCATCGACTGTACCTGTTCCGGCCATAACTGATGTGTCATCTCCACCGTCAAGGTCATTCTGATGTGTTGTCGGGTTTGTTGTAACAACAGGGATACCTGCATCTATAAGCTGCTGAACATATGGAGCCTGTGCACCATTGTTGTTGGACTGTACGATAACGAGATCATACTGTTTTGTGATACAATCTTCAAGAAGACCGTTCTCTTTATTATCATCACCTTCACCGCTTACACATGTAAGGTCAATATCATCATAGTTCTCTGCCTGTTTTTTCATTTCAGTTGTCAGCCATGCAGCGAATGTATCAGCACTGGCACGTGCTACGAAGCACACTCTCTTTGCGTCAGCTGCGCTTACACTTGTTGCGGAAACCATAGATGCTGCCATAACACCTGCTAATAATAATGCTCCAACTTTTTTTGCTTTCATAAAATTTTTCCTCCTTTTAATTTGGATAGTTTGGGATTTTATTTTGCATTGCTTTTTGTTTTTTATTTTGACTCTTTGCTTTCATCTTTTACGATAATAACTTTTCTGGACTTTTTGGATTTGCTTACTACATCAAATGCAACTGCCAGTACGATAATTGCACCTTCAATGATCTGCTGAATATAAGAGTTAACACCCAGAAGGTTCATAACGTTCTCAAGGAAACCAATGATAAATGCACCTGCGATAGTTCCGCTTACAGTACCGATACCACCTGTAAAGGAAGTACCACCAACGATGGCTGCAGTTAAACCTGTCATTTCATATCCGATCGCGCCGTTTGGAAGACCGGCATTGTTTCTTGCCATGAAGATCATACCTGCGAGGCCTGTCATAATACCGTTTAATATGTAAGATTTATAAATGTTTCTCTTTGCATTGATACCGCTCGCTTCTGCTGCAGGACGGCTGCCGCCGATTGCATACAGTGCACGTCCGTATCTTGTGTTGTTTACCAGGTACCATACGATAACTGTAACAATGATTACCAGAATTACCGGAACCGGAATCGGTCCAACCATTCCCTGTCCGATCTTAACAAAATTGCCTAACTGAAGAATGTTCTGTCCACCTGTAAAGTAAAGTGCAAGACCTCTGGCTGCCTGCTGCATACCAAGAGTTGCGATAAATGCCGGAACATTAAATTCAGCGATAAAGAATGCGTTTACAAGGTTACATCCGATACCTGTTGCCACTGCTACGATCAGAGCAAGCAGAATGGAGTTTGTTGCTTTGTATACAGATACTGAGTATACACCGGCCAGCGCCAGTACTGAACCAACTGACAGATCAAGGAATCCACTGATGATCAGGAGCATTTCGCCGTATGCTATCAGAATTCCCACACATAACTGTCTGGTAACGTTGATCAGGTTGCTGTACTGAAGAAAGTAAGGGCTGATTATACTACAGGCCACAAACAATACGAGCAGTACGATATAAATACTGAATTTTTGTAAATTGGTTGATTTTTTTGCTTTCATCTTTTTACCCTCCGCACGATCAGCTGTTTTTCAGACCAGTAGCAAATTTCATAATGGTCTCCTGAGAAAATTCATTTCTGTTGATGCATCCGCTTATTTTTCCCTGACACATAATGTAAATTCTGTCACACATTCCGATCAGTTCCGGAAGTTCTGATGAAACCATAATTACGGCCTTGCCTTCTTTTACAATATCTGTGATCAGTTTATAAATCTCAAATTTAGCTCCGACATCAATACCTCTTGTAGGCTCATCCAGGATCATGATATCCGGCTCACACAGAAGCCATCTTGCCAGAAGCACCTTCTGCTGGTTTCCACCTGAAAGAGTGGAGATCGCAGTATCAAGAGTTGGTGTCTTTACATGCATCTTGTCAAAGCTTTCTTTGACTGATTTTTTCTCTTTTGCTTTGTGCGTGTATCCTTTATAAATAATTCTCTCAAGGCTGGCCAGACTGGCATTTTCCATAACACTTCGAACAGGAATAATTCCGTCGTCTCGTCTGCTCTCTGAAAGCATTACCATCTTCTGCTGAATACTGTCATGTGGACATTTAATCTTTGCTTCCTGTCCGTTGATCAGTATCTGTCCGGAATCATGAGGATCAAGTCCGAAGACTGCTCTCATTGTTTCTGTTCTTCCGGCACCTACCAGACCCGCAAATCCAACAATCTCACCTTTAGATACATGGAAGTTGATATCTTCGAAAAGATCTTTTCTTGAGAAGTTCTTTACTTCCAGTGCTGTTGATCCAATCTTTACCTCTTCTTTCGGATATACATTATCAAGCTTACGTCCAACCATTCTTGCAATGACTGTATCCAGATCCAGATCCTCAACTCTGTCTGTAGAAACAACCGCTCCATCTCTTAAGACTGTG
The DNA here is from genome assembly GCA_905209435.1 of uncultured Blautia sp. The sequence continues at coordinate 8,912 of CAJLTE010000049.1, forward strand.
ATATCATCTGCAATACGGAAAACCTCTTCCATTTTATGTGAAATGTAAATGATTGAAATTCCCTGTGCCTTCAATTCCTCAATCTTTTTAAACAGGTTCTCGACTTCTCTGTCTGTAATAGAGGATGTCGGCTCATCCATGATGATAACCTGTGCATTATTTGTAACTGCTTTAATGATCTCAAGCATCTGAATATCAGACACTGTAAGAGTTTTCAGTTTCTGTGTCGGTTCATATGGAAGATTCTCATCTTTCAGGAACTGCTTCGCATCTCTTCTGATCTTCTTCCAGTCAACCTTTCCGAATTTGTTTACCGGAAGTCTTCCAAGGAAAAGATTCTCTTCAACAGAAAGCTCCGGAACGTAGTTTAATTCCTGTGCTACCATGGAAATTCCCATTTCCATTGCCTGTATAGGATTTTTGATCGTTACCGGTTTCTCATCAAGATAGATCTGACCTTTATCTGCCTGATAAAGTCCCATGATGATCTTCATCAGTGTGGATTTTCCCGCTCCGTTTTCCCCACATAACGCATGAACGGTTCCTTTTCTCACTGCAAAATCAATACCACTTAATGCCTTTACACCAGGGAAAGATTTCTCTACTCCGCTGACGCGCATCTTGATTTCGTCCATTGCTTCACCGCCTTCTCAATTTCAATTTTGCTTCGTTTGCTTTTCTGATTAAGAGTATATTCTTCCGCGTCACTTATGTCAATACTTTTATTTAAGTTTGTAAATAGTATTGCATTTTATTCTTATATTTTTGTGCATAATTAATATTATCACTTTCTTTTTATATTTATTGATAATTTATTAACATTATTTATGTTAGTCTTTTAACAAAAGTTTTTACTTAAGTGCTGGCATTTTTGTCAGAAAAGTGGTAATATTATATCAGAACAGGAGTGTGATGGATTTCATGAATGATTTCTTTACAAAAAGTACAATATCCGGAGATATTTACAGATTTTTATATTTTAACGGGCAGAGTTCCCGTCAGGAAGTTTCTCAGGCGCTGGGAATCAGTCTTCCTACAACTACACGGAATCTGAATGCACTGCAGGAAGAAGGTCTGATTGAAAACGCCGGTGAATTTCAGTCAACCGGCGGAAGAAAGGCCGTAATTTATCAGTGTGTTTCCAATTCCCGCTATGCTGTTGGAATCGATATCACCCGTAATCACCTTACTATCGTACTGATCGATCTGACTCTGAACATTATCGACAGCAAGCGAATGCGGATTCCTTTCAGAGAAACTCACGAATACTTTTCCATTCTTCAGGAAGAATTCGAAACTATTGTTTCTTCCAACATTAAAGACCGCTCCAGACTTCTGGGTGTAGGTATTTCTCTTCCCGCTATTATCGGAGAAGACCGTAAAACAGTTACATATGCAACGGTAATCCCGCTTTCATTGAATATCTACAACTTTTTCAGTAATTATATTCATGAGCCGTATCTGTTTTTCAATGACGCTAATTCTGCAGGTCTGGCTGAAAGCTGGAAAGGCGACTATACAGATTCTGTTGTCTATCTTTCTCTTAGCAGCAGTATCGGTGGAGCCTACATGAATGGCCGAAGTATTTATACTGGTTCCAATAATCGAGGTGGTGAATTTGGTCATATCACCATTGTTCCGCACGGAAAACGCTGTTACTGTGGTCGTGACGGCTGCCTGGATGCTTACTGTAATGCCAATACACTGACGGATTTTACTGAAGGCAATCTGAAAGAATTTTTTGAGATACTGAAGTCTGGAAATAGTAGAGGAATTCTGAATGTGTTTGATGAATATATGGATCATCTTGCCATTGCAGTAAATAACCTGCGTATGTGTTTCGACTGCGATGTCATTCTTGGCGGAAATGTAGGTGCTTATATGTCCGACTATCTTGATGATTTCCGCGAGAAGGCAATCAAATTGAACCCATTTGAAAAAGACGGCAGTTATATCCGTGTCTGCCACTACCGCACTGCTGCTTCCGCTGTTGGTGCAGCTATTTATTACATCGATAAGTTTGTGCAAAATTTCTGATCCACAAAAAAGAAGAACCTCCACCATTTTACAGTGGCTGTTCTTCTTTTTTTGCTCTGGCGGATATTCTTTCCTGCTGGTGATCCGCCTCATTATATTGTTCAAATCTGCTCTCGATTTCTACCAGCATATTTGCATATTCCCGTAATTCATCGCGAAGCTGTTCTTTGTCCGCTCGTTCTTTCTTATAAGAAATTCGATGTTCCATGCTTGCCCAGAAATCCATGGACATAGTTCGAAACTGTATCTCCACCGGAAAATATTCCATTCCATCCAGACAATATACCGGCACACCTACGATAACATGATAGCTTCGATATCCGTTAGGTTTCGGACTGCCAATATAGTCACGTTCCTTAATCACGATCAGGTCACTCTGACTCTTCAGGATCTCTGTCAAGTTATAAATATCATCTACAAAATAACAGATTACCCTGACTCCCGCAATATCCTGCAAATAATCTTTTGCATTCATCACAGTAGGCTCTTTTTCCTTGCGTTGCAGCTTCTCCTCAATACTCTGCTTCTTCTTTATCCTGCACTGAATGTTGTGGATCGGTCTCGCAGACGCTTCCCCGTACAGGTTATGGTTTAGTACATCCAGACGTGTAAGAAGCATCTGTTTGGCATCCTCATACGGTTGTATAAATTCATAGTATTCTTCATCTGTCATATTTATTTCTCCTGTAAAACTGTTACTGTTCACCCCGCAGCCAGCAACACGCTTTGCGATGCAAAGCCTTCCCCATTACGTCCTCATCATACAGGAAAAATGTGTTCAATTGATGTTTGAATTATAATCATTTTATAAACAATCCTGCTGCATTCTATTTTCGATCAAACAGATATTCGCAATCCGCTTCGCTATTTGGTTAAACACCCTTACCTGTATACGATGTAACTTTCCGCATATAGATCAGACCTGTCAGATCCGCCAGAATCCATCCGATCGGAACTGCTGCCCAGATGCCTTTTACTCCAATAGCAGGAACAGCTGACAGCACATAAGCCAGCACAACACGTGTTCCAAGGGAAATCACACTTTCCTGCACCATAATTCTGTGCCACAAAAGTAGAAAATGCATTTCCAAAATCCTGAACAGGCATATAGGCAAAGGAATCAATCTTCACTGCTGCCGCAAATGCCGCCATAACCGCAGTTCCAAAACTGTTGACCAACCCCTGTACCATCAGGATACCCAGATTCATAATAGACTGCTGCATACAGGTTAGCACAGACAGCCCTGTAATTTCTTTCAGAATAGAAGTATCCCACTTCATATGACATTTATTCACTCTCAGATGTGGGAATTTCACATAATAATAAATCATGATCCCTGCACCTGAAACATACTGGAAAAATACCGTTGCACCTGCTGCTCCTTTCACTCCCCAATGAAAAACAAGCACAAACAACAGATCCAGCAAAATATTCAGTACAGCAGAGAAAGCCAGAAATATCAGCGGCACTACTGAATTTCCTACTGCCCTCAACAGATTAGCAAAATAATTATATAAGAAGGTAGCCACCATTCCCATAAAAATAATCCAAAGATAATCTCTCATCAGTCCCTGGATCTCTGCCGGAATCTGCAGTAACCGAATAATCAATCCCAATTTCCATACCACCAGGAAATTCAAAGCCAGCGTGATCGCCCCAATCAGCACAAAGGACAGAAAGAAGCTCTTCTTAAGTCTGTCTGTATCTCCGGCTCCATACTGCATGGAAAAAAAGGCACTGCTTCCCATACAAAGTCCCAGTATAATAGAAGTCAGAAACACCATCAAAGTATAAGCAGATCCCACTGCCGCCAGTGCATCTGCCCCCAGAAAACGACCCACGATCAGTGTATCCGCGATATTATAGCATTGCTGCAAAAGATTTCCTATCATAAGAGGAAATGCAAACTTCAGGAGTTTCCCTGTAATGCTGCCTTCTGTCAGATTGTATTCCATAATTTATTTCATTTACTCCCTTTCCTATTGCTCTGTCAAAAACCAGGTTTATCCTGATATGCGTAAAACAGCCAGAACACTACGTTGAAATTAACTCCGCAATATTCCAGCTGTTCTTGTTTTAAACGAATAATAAATTCTTAACTATTCAGTTTTATGAGCAGCCAGTGTATCTGCAAATTAATTTTTAAACTAACCATCCGCATCACACAAGCTTATTTTTTTCTAAATTTTAAAGAATATATTTCTTTAACGCAGTTGTAAATTCCTGGATTCTCTCCTCTGCAATCTCTTTCAATGTAACATCCTGCATACTCTGGATATAACCCTGCTCCTGTTTATATAACCATTTATTTACAGATGGGCTGATCTTTTCATAATGATTGGCTTTCATCCAGTCCTCAAAACTGATTGGTGTTGCATAACCAAGTTTCTCATCCAGCAAAGCTTTAAAATCAATCTTGTCTGCACGGGCCAGCATTTCTTTCCAGAACTCCAACACTTCTTCTACATGCTCATGAATCTCATAGCGTCTCGCACCGCCATCATAAATAATGCATTTCTCAAATAACGGATTTCTCATAGATAAGGTCTCTCTTCTGAATTCCGGTGCAATGATGCCATCTTTCCAGTAAAAGTCTACATCCGGGAGATTGATGCCGGATACACCTTTGTCCTGATAGGTGCTGAAGATTCCTTCATAATATACTGTGATAAATCCTTCAAACTCTGGCCAGAACTCGCGGATTTCCTTTGTCAGACGCTCCAGGATCGTAATTCCTGTAGTTCCGCCGATCGTAAAGATAATGATGTTGCGGAGTCTTGCACCGTGTTCTCTGTAGAAGTCTGTTACATAACGTAAGCAGTGAATCAGAGTCTCGCCTGTTGCAATAATATCACCGATCAGCAGTGTGCTGTCCGGCACCATTGTCAGCTTACTGTATTTAATTTCCAGACCTGCAATCTCATCTTCATTGAACACACGCTCACTGGAAAGGAAGCTGATGTCATGAACACGGATATGTTCTCTGTAGCAGCTTTCTTCAAGCGGGTAATTTAATGCTCCGCGAAGGATTGACAGAATATTCGCAGTTGTAACTTTCTTCTGCTCCTTGAAGTAGTAAAGCATCTGAGAAGTGGACGGGATCAGGCAATGATAAACCTCATATCCAACTACCTCCGGTGTATTCAAAAGCTTTCTTGTCTCCGCCTCAGAAACCACATAATATTCATTCTCGTAGTTTCCGCCCTCCAGACGATAGCAGTCTACGCCCTGCTCTGAAAACTCCGGCACCAGTTTTACATCATTCCAGTTTTCCATTTACTTATCCTCCATCTTCTCTTATGTACCACCAAGCGATTTCCACACATCTTTTTTCTATCTGGCTATCCGCTCTCTGGTATCTATATACCACACAGTAAAACAGCCAGCTTTTTCATTATTAAAAGCCAGCTCCTATTAGAGATAATAGTAGGCTAAACTCCGATTATTGTCAACCCTGTAAACAGGCATTTTGCTTGTGTTTATTATTTTATATCTGTATAATTATCATTATCAGACACAAATTAGAATTTAGACCCAAACAATCAATCAAGCCAGACAATGTCTGCTTATATCCTAATAGCTGTTCCACAGCTTTTTAACTGGGCAAGTCCTTTGCTTCAATGCACAAAGCAATAAGCAATGGTGGACTTGCCACAAATATTATAAGGAGTTTCAACAACTGTTATGAAGAAAAAAATCCTGCTTATCGCTACAGGCGGTACCATCGCATCCAAATATACGGAAGACGGACTTTCCCCGCAGATTTCCGCTGAGGAATTGTTACAGTATATCCCTGCTGCCGGAGATTTCTGCACTATTGATACCATCCAGCCATTTTCACTGGACAGTACCAATGTCTGTGCTTCCCACTGGCTGGAGCTTGCAAAACTTATTGAAAAGAAATACGAATTTTACGATGGCTTCGTTATCTGCCATGGCACTGATACCATGGCTTACACAGCAGCCGCGCTCTCCTATCTGATTCAGAACAACCGTCGTCCGATCGTTATCACAGGCGCACAGAAACCCATCGATCTGGCGATCACAGATGCCCGTTCCAATCTCCTGGACAGCCTTCGTTTCGCATCCCATGACAGAGCACACGGCATCTGCATTGTATTCGGCGGAAAAGTTATCGCAGGTACCAGAGCAAAAAAAGAATTTTCCAAAAGTTACAATGCTTTTTCCAGCATTAATTATCCGGATATCGCTTCCATCCACGACAGCCGGATCATCTTTTACATTGATGACAAAGACCAGAATACACGGCCACTTGTCTTTTATCACGAAATGAATAACCGGATCTTTCTCATGAAGCTGATCCCGGGTACAGACGGTAAGATCCTGGATATGCTGTCACCTTCCTATGATGGACTGATCATCGAATCCTTCGGAGTCGGTGGGCTCCCCAATTACGGAAACGACAGCTTCCTCCACGCCCTCTCCGACTGGATGGAAGCAGGCAAACTGGTCTGCATGGCAACACAGGTCACACATGAAGGAAGCGATATGGAAGTCTATCAGGTAGGAAAAGTCATCAAAGACAAATTCCCGGTACTGGAATCCTACGACATGACCCTCGAAGCATCTGTTACCAAAATGATGTGGGTATTGGGCCAGACGAAAGATTTGGAAAAATGCAGGGAATTGTTTTACACTACGGTAAACCATGATCTGCTGTTTGTATGACAAAACTATCTGTTTGTTTTCCATGTAATAAAAAGTAAGGATATTATGTCCGTTAATACTACACCTATTGATAATTTATACAAAAAAATTCCAAAGGATTCTAAATTATCATTTGATATTGAACATTCATCTGATTCTTTTTATTCTGAACAAAATATGACACAGCTTCATAAATCTGCACAGCAGGTAAAAGAAGGTAAGATTATAACAAAGACAATGTAAGAGTTGGAGGCAATGGCTGATGAGTAATAAAATGTCCCCCCGCAAATTGCGGGGGATTTTCTTATTTTTATATTCCTTTTCAGAATAAGCTGTATCATTTACTTTTAGCCAAATTTTATTTATAATTCAAATAACACTACTTTTATTTTGAATTAAATCTACAGGAGTAAATTTTATGTCAAACTATAGTATAGCAAAAATATATCCTAACGACCGCTTTGCAAATTCTCAGATTGAGAAGCTGCTTCAGGAAGAAGGAATCCGCAGAGATCCTAATCTGGATTATACATGTGGAATGTATGATGAAGATATGAATATCATTGCCACCGGCAGTCTTTTCGGTAATACTCTGCGATGTATGGCAGTCAGTCATCTGCATCAGGGCGAGGGGCTTATGAATGAGATTGTAACTCATCTGATCGAGATTCAGTTTGAACGCGGGAATACGCATTTGTTTCTTTATACGAAATGCGACACTGCGAAATTCTTCGGGGATCTTGGGTTCTCGGAGATTGCAAGGGTGTCTGATCAGCTTGTGTTTATGGAAAATAAACGAACTGGATTTTCTGATTATCTGAAAAAGCTCCAGAATAACTGTACTAAAAACACTCCATCTTCTGATAATAATATAGAATGTTCCCGGAACACTCAAAATATCGCAGCTCTTGTCATGAATGCCAATCCATTCACCAACGGGCATTTATATCTGGTAGAAAAGGCTGCCGCTGAAAATGATATTCTGCATCTGTTTATGGTCAGTGAGGATGCAAGTCTGGTGCCTTATTCTGTACGTAAAAGACTTATTATGGAAGCAACTTCACATTTGCCAAATATCTGCTATCATGACAGCGGTCCTTATATCATCAGCAATGCAACTTTCCCAAGCTATTTTCAGAAAGACGAATCTTCTGTTATCACCGGACACGCTTTGCTGGATCTTACCATCTTTAAATCTATCGCACAGACACTGCATATCAACCGCAGATATGTAGGCGAAGAACCGACCAGTCAAGTAACAAGAATTTACAACCAGATTATGGCAGAGGAACTGCCGAAATCAGATATTGAATGTATTATTGTACCGCGTCTGGAACATGACGGAACTGCTATCAGTGCCTCGACTGTACGGCAGGCGATCCATGATGGAAAAATTGAATCTATTAAACCACTCGTTCCGGAAGCCACATACCAATTCTTTACAAGTTCTGAAGCAGACGAGATTATTAAAAAAATTCAGGAACATGAAAACGTAATTCATTACTGATAAGTCAGGCGGATAAAATCATTCGCTTTGCTACTTACTCATAAGTCAAGCAGATATTCGCAATTGAAGCAAGGGATTTACTTGATTTGGTTAAAATAAAGGAGAATAGATTATGTTACATGGAGAAACCGTAATGCTTACAGATATGCTGGATTGCCGCGAACGACGTGCCAGAAAACAGGATGAGTATCGGAAAAAATATCACACTACTATTATTTCTTTCTGCATGAATATTCCTGGTCCAATTAAGACAAACGAGGATATTACAAAGGTGTTCCACAGCGGTGTTCACGGTATTCTTCAATACCTGGAAGACAATCATATCGCAATTCTGGAATCTGTAGAATATAACGAAAAGACAGGCAATGAACTAATCCTTGCAGTCGACTGTAAAGACAGCAAACGTATCAAAGATGCCACGACCCATATCGAAGAAACCCATCCCATCGGCAGACTTTTCGATATTGACGTCCTTGATCCAAACGGAAATAAAATGTCCCGAAATACATTCCGAAAATGCTTTATCTGCAACTGCCAGGCACAGGAATGTGCATCCAGACGCAGGCACAGCGTCCCTGAAATGCAGGAATTTATTGATTCAAAGATCCAGAAATATCTTTATTCTTAACAATAAAATTTATTCTTTTAATTATTTCAAAGGCACCTCTTTCGAGGTGCCTCATTCAATTTCCCATTCTACAAACGTTTTATTTTATATTTTTCAATTAATATTGAATACCTTTCTCTGCCAGATATTTTTCTATCTCATCAATAATAAGCTTCGATGAATTATACTGGTCTGTTGCATCTGTTAAAGATGCAACATAAAAATCATCATAATAGCTACGATTTATTGAATCCTTGTAATGTTGGCTTCCTAAACATAGTGCAGCTACTCCTAATGTCTCCACTGCATTTCGAATGCGGTATATACATAAATCTTCTTTCTTATTATTCACAGATTACTACCCCCTCATCCCTCACATTTCGGTAAAAAGGTAACGTATCAACCCAATACTCATACTGGGCTTCATTTTTAATAATAGGAGAAAATTCTATTCCTGTATTTATTTCAAATTCAAATGCAAGATCATAAATATCATTCTTTACCAATCGAATTTCTTCATCAGACATTTTCACTAAAATCATAATATCTATATCAGAATTCTCCTGAAAGTCTCCTCTTGCATATGATCCATATACGATAACCTTTGTCAGTTTATCTCCCAAAATGTGTCTTAATTCTTGAGAAAATCTATATATGATACTCCTGATATTTTCTGGCATACGATCACTTCCCTATATTAGTATCCAATCAATTTGTATATTTACATGTTAACATAAGTTTTTTGTTACATCAAGTTTCCCTTATCAGAAGTTCTCGACAAAACTTGAGCTTATTTGTATACCTGAAATATACACCAAATCCTTACAGCAAAAAACACCGACTGTAATAATCCTCCATTACAACCGGTGCTTTTTTTATCTTTTATGAAATTATTAATTACATAATCTTACGGAACAGATCTTTCAAATCTTCTACGCTTGCATCTTTCGGGTTTCCTGGTGCGCATGCGTCTGCGTGTGCGGATTCTGCCAGGAACTGGAGGTCTTCTTCTTTGATCGCTTCCAGTTTAGTCGGAATTCCTACATCAACAGAAAGTTTCTTAACAGCATCGATTGCTGCTTTTCTGTATTCATCCTGAGACATTTCATCTACACCTTTTACGCCCATTGCTCTGGCAATCTCACGATATTTCTCACCTGTGCATTCCTGATTGTATTCCATAACAATTGGAAGCATCATTGCGCAGGCAACACCGTGTGGTGTGTCATAAACAGCACCAAGTGTATGAGCCATGGAATGAGCGATTCCAAGACCTACGTTAGAGAATCCCATACCAGCGATATACTGTCCAAGAGCCATTCCTTCACGACCTTCTTTTGTGTTTTCAACAGCACCGCGGAGAGATTTGGAGATCAGCTCGATTGCTTTTAAATGGAACATATCTGTCATTTCCCACGCAGCTTTTGTTGTATATCCTTCGATTGCATGAGTGAGGGCATCCATACCTGTGGAAGCTGTCAGTCCCTTTGGCATGGAGGACATCATTTCAGGATCAATAACTGCGATGATCGGCATGTCATGTGGGTCAACGCATACAAATTTACGTTTTCTTTCTACATCTGTGATAACGTAATTGATAGTTACCTCTGCTGCTGTACCTGCTGTTGTCGGAACTGCAATGATCGGTACACAAGGTTTCTTAGTTGGAGCTGTACCTTCAAGACTTCTTACGTCTTCAAATTCAGGGTTTGCAATGATGATACCGATTGCTTTGGAAGTGTCCATGGAAGAACCGCCGCCGATTGCAATCAGATAATCTGCGCCTGAATTCTTAAATGCCTGAACACCATGCTGTACGTTCTCGATTGTCGGGTTCGGTTTGATGTCTGAATACAGTTCATATGCAAGTCCGTTTTTCTCAAGAATGTCTGTAACTTTGCTTGTTACATGGAATTTTACAAGATCAGGGTCAGAACATACGAAAGCTTTCTTAAAGCCATGTGCTTTTGCTTCGTTTGCGATTTCCTCGATCGCTCCTGCTCCGTGATAAGATGTCTGATTTAAGTTAATTCTGTTTGCCATAATGATTTCCATTCCTTTCAGTATTCTGTAGTATTGGTGTATCGCAGAACACAATTTATTTTGTCTTCGGTAAGCTTCCGCATCGCTTATCTTTGTTATTATCTTAACAATATAAATTCAAAAAAGAAAGTTACACTTTCGTTCAAGTGTAACTTTCTTACAAAATTTGTGCAATAGATACGAAAATCAATGTTCAAAATTATACATTAATACAAAACAAAAATTCTTTTAATATAATTCTGGAAATAATTTGTTATATTTATGACAATATTTCAAGTTTTTCAAACAACTCCGAGAGTTTCCCAGGCATACCGTCAACCAGAATTTTTGCCAATCCCTCCGGTGTACATTCCAGTTCTCCCAGTACCCATTTTACAGTCATATAAATCGAACTCTGGCAGTACATTTCCAGAATGCAATGTATCGCCTCATCTGGAATTCCTCCTGTTTTCTCACGGATCAGATTCTCATAGAAAGCCAAAATCAGTTCAAAGTCATGCTGACGCAGACTATTCTGGCTGTCGTACTTAAACGCCGCAGCAAAGAAAATATGCTCCTCCTGAATATAAGTGAACTTCTTTACCAGAGCATCATAAACCGTTTTTCCCATTCCCATGTGCTCAAAAGATTTCGCCAAAAGCTTATCAAAATACCAGTTGATCAGATCAAATTTGTCCATAAAATTTCGATAGAAAGTCTGTCTGGTAACACCACAGTTTTCTGTGATCTGTTTTACCGTAATATTATCTACAGACATTGTTTTCATGCATTCTTTCATCGACTGTGCAAGACGATATTTTGTTTTTTCCCCTTTAACATTTTCTGCTGTCAGTTCCATAGATATTCCCCTCACAGATAATTTTACTGCTCTTATTATAACAAGCAATTCACAAAACAACCAGTCTCATTATAAAATCGAAGAAATATTTCAAAAATCTTTGATAAAATATTGACAAGCCATGTCCTTTGCGTTATTATAAGGTTAGTATAATTCCATACAGAACATATTAAGTGCTGATACCGCAGAGAAAAGGCGGTACAGAGAGAGGGAATCAGGTGAGAAACCTGAGCGATCCGGTCACTGTAACAGAGGAGCAGATCTCAGTATTCCATTGTGCCATAGCATGAGAAGGAGAGACGCGCGATGATCCTGGAGCCAGGAAACCTGCTTAGTATGGCGAGGTTAAACTTCCGTGTAAAGTGTAACAACCAACTCCGTTGAATCCGCAGCTTCGGAGTGTTGTCTGCTTTGATCGATAAAGGCAGACATTTTTTATGGAATAGCGCCTGTTCTTTATGAATTATACATGATTAAATGGCAGGCGATACTACTTCGATTATATTCGTTCCCTCCGCGCACTCATGAACGATATACATTTTCTACCTCGGAGTAGCATCGCTCCCTCTATAAAAAATAGTATAATTTCTTTATTCGTTGACGGTCATATGATGAACCGTTTTTTTATATTTTTCAGCTTTCATCCCAATCAGAATATCTACAAAACAACTGATTTCATTTACCCTTCTTGTTTAAAAAATCCCATTTTTCACTGCCATATCTGTTTTTCTCTCTCCAAAAATGCTATAATTCAACTATTCGGATACTTTGTAATAGTACAATGTTTTTGTTCTACTGAAGGGAGACATTCTTATGGATTTAATAAAAGAAGCACTTTCCATGGGCTTTGCAAATGCAGCGATCATGGATACGAAAGACCTGGTATTTGTACCAGAATACAGACAGTTCTGCGAAGACAATCTCTGCGGAAATTATAACCTGGTTCCTGCATGTCCACCTGCCTGCGGTACTGTTGAGGAAATGCATGAGAAAGCAATGAAATATGAGAAGGCACTGGTTCTCCAGACTGTCCTGAAAGATCCAGTCATGGATCCGGTTCTTTTTAAGCAAGCGAAGCATGCGCAGAATATTCTTACGGAACAGCTTGCCAAATGGATGCAGGAAAATGGAAAAGAAGATGTCCTGATCATGAGCGCAGGACCGTATAAGAATTGTTCCTGTATGTCTGCCTACAGTGTGGATGCGCAGAAAATGGCTGATGCGGTTGGTATGGTCTGTTGGGCAGATGATTCAGATGTGAGATTCTTCACACAGATTTTGTTTCACGAAGACACTTTAGACCCATTCTATTCTGAACAGAATATGGCTTCAATTCATAAATCAATTCAGCAGATAAACGATGGAAAAATCGTATCCAAAACGATAGATGAATTAGAGCAAATGGAAAATAACTAAGAATCCTATAAAATATGGCTGCACTGTATCTGGATTTAACTCAGATATAGCGTAGCCGTATTTTTTACAGTTTGCAGTTTATACTTATTTATACTCTACTTTCTGCCTTTCGCAGATCTCACTCTTCTTCACGATGCTTATGATGTTCGTGACGTTTATGGTGTTTGTCATCCATCTTATGATGGTGTCCATGCTTATGTTTCGCATTTCCGCACACTTCACATCCAACTTCTATCTTCCCCTGTGTATCCTCATCCCAGGTTCCGTAGGAAACCATCGGAGTATCTTTCATAATACACAGACTAATGGTCTGGTAAAGAATAATACCCCCCATTTTCGCTCTGTATACAAACAGTTCACGTCCAAAGTAATCACAGATTCTTCCCAGTACTTCGCCCTCTTTAAATGTCTCACCCGGCTGTTTCGCAGAATACCAGCATCCTGATACCGGTGCGTCCTCATAGATGACAGGACTTACTTCTACCGGTGGTTTTCCATGCATATGGGATTTACCGCGAAGAACTCCGAGATGTCTGAGAATATTCTTTACATCATGAACGTCTTCTGCCACCAGGTCTTCACACCAGCGGGAGCTGTGTCCACGTTCCAGCAGGATACTTGGGATTCCCATGCTTCCGGCATAGTTGT